>JAHIYL010000294.1 GCA_018815145.1 Nanobdellota archaeon
ATAAGTAATGTAATATCCTTCAACATCAATGACATTGTCATATCGTTCTTTTAGATATTCAAAGCCCTTGCCAAATGAGCTCAGAAGCAAAACATGCCCCTTTTTTATAAGATAATCTATGATGACGCTTGATTTGGTCACATGACCCATGCCCATACCGGCCATTGAGAATAATATTCTTGCCATTTTTTCCTGCTTTGTTAATTAAGATACAATTCATTATATAATACTTTCCGTCTGCTCATCCGGAATACCTGAGACAATGCTTTAAGTGGAGGAATCTTGTTGAAAAAAATCTCTTTGGACATCTTGATGTTATTCAGTGTTCCTTTGATCAGGCCAACTTTGCTGGCCTTTGGACAGCTCTTGATATTCTTGAAGTCAATTACTGCAAATTTTAGATTGTTGTTGAGTATATATTCGTTCATCAATGCTTCGATTCCAA
Organism: Nanobdellota archaeon; assembly: GCA_018815145.1. Lineage (GTDB taxonomy): Archaea > Nanobdellota > Nanobdellia > Woesearchaeales > GW2011-AR15 > WJJD01. Next base: position 446 of record JAHIYL010000294.1, read on the forward strand.
ATCGCGTGTCCATGTCCAATTTTAGATTGAGAAATATCTCTTTTTTTAAACATCTTTCACCGGAATATGCATCCATCCCAAAGAAAAAATGATATATTTTGAGCGGAAAGCCAAAATTTCTGAAGCTGATGGTGACATCAACTTTTCCATCAAGAACCGGTCTTATCAACTCAGTAATGTTCTTATTTGTCAGATTTGTAAGATCAGCATCAATAAAAACAATTGTGCTGCATTTTGAGGCTTTTGCACCAGTAAGCATGGCATATGCTTTTCCATGATTATTCGGCAATTCAATCAACTTCACTTTTTTGAATTTTTTAACAATTGTTGAAGTATTGTCTGTTGAACCATCATTTACAACTATGATTTCCATTATAAGCGGATGCAAGAGAACTGCTTTGAGCACTTCTTCAATATTTTTCCCTTCATTATAGGCAGGGATAATGCACGACACTTTTTGAGATGGTTTTTTTGGCATGTTTGATTTAGGACTAGTAATAACTTTTGTATGTTTAAAATTATTTCTGAAATATTTGCTTTTCCCGAACTGATTTAATCAGATATTTTTTCACCATATATTATCTCAAAAATGAAATTGAGTTTTGGTCCTAATTTATTTAATATGAACCCAAATAAATTGATCTGGTTATGCCCGTTTCCATATCCGAAATTCCTGAAAGGGCGATATGCGTTCCTGCGGCCGGCATTGTGCACAATAGGTATTAATTCTATATTTTTTCTGTCTTTGAAATAAAATTTTGAATTAGATATAAAGTACTTTTTTCCAGTTGTGCAGACCCTAAAGTTATATTCCAGTCCGATTGGCCAAAACCCTTCTTCATGCAATAAATAGCTAAGGCCGATTTGGTCAGGTCCCCATACATTCTTATTAAGGATAAGGGTCTCCAATTCATGGCAAACCCGGATAAAATTTGAAGAAGACCCAAAAATTACTCCGGCGTTGATCATTTTTTTATTCTTAAGGTATTGAATTATTTTTTTTGGCAGCCCGTTATTAAGAGTATATTTTGTCACTATCACATCATCCAACACTGCCCGAAACCTTGTTTTTTTTTCTTCAAACTTATCTGAAATATCTGCCTGAAAGATTATGTCTCCTCCGTCTATTGATAATATTTGGTCATATTTATTGCTCCTCAAAAAATCTGCCATGTCTCTGAATCTTAGGGTGGTAATCGACCCGTTTATTTTGCATTCTTTGACAATAACGCCTTTTTTTTTTAATTTGTTCCTTTGGTCTTTTGACAGACCATAATCAAGAACAACAGTATCTATATTTTTAAGGTTTACATTATCTTGCAGCGACTTAAGCCAGTGCATGATCAGAAAGTCTCCGAACTTTTCGTCACTTGAAGTGATTATTGCATGTTTTTTCATTTTCAATTTAAGGGCTCACCTGAATTTGGAATTTAATACTCTCCAAACCTATAGTTTTTATTTTTTAGCTCTTTTTTTGTGAAGAACCTGTATATATCCTGCTTGGCATATTCAAGACAGGTATTTAGTCTTCCGTCTTTGACAAACCTCCTGTTTGAGACATGCACTTTTGGATTGATATAAAATTTATGTTTTGCAATTTTTGAAGCCCTTTCCATGTATTCCTGATCTTCAGACAGGATTCCTTCCTGATTAAATCCGTTTATACGCTTATGTATGGGTTTTTTGCTCAAAATGCAGTAGCCATTGCATTTGCAGGAAAATATTGAGGATAGGTATAGCTTTACATTACTAAGCCAAAAAATAATGTTGTCGATTGTATTAGGGGGAACAGGAACACCGCCAAAGGAAGCGAGTTCAATATGGTCTTTTTGTATTATGCTGTGCACATTTTTTACAAAATCCTTATCCAAAATCACATCAGAATCCAGAAATAGGAGATAATCACCTTTAGCGTGCTTGACCCCAACATTTCTGGTCTTCCCAGGATTACCAATATTCTTTTTTTTATCTTTAGGCTCAAGAACAACCTTACATCCATATTTTTTCGCAATTTTCACAGTCTTATCTTTTGAATTGGCATCAGCAACAATGACTTCATAATTCTTATAGGTCTGCTTTTTGATTGAATCAAGAAGCAGGGGGAGATATTTCTCTTCATTTAATGTAGGGATTATGATTGATATCATCTTTTGAGGAAACCATATATTAATTCATTTACCAATTCAGGATTGTTCACAAGAGGGATGTGGCCTTCATTCATTATTATCTGTAAATCAGAATTTTTTATTAATTTATTCATTTTGTATGCAATTTTAACAGGAAAAGTCGTATCTTTTTCTCCATGGATAATTAAGACCGGGTAATCAAATGATTTAATTTTTTTTTTGTAATTCAATTTTCCTATGTCATAGTATGACTTAATAAAAGGGATGATATTGACATGTTTCAGGTCATCAAATATCCTTGGAAAATACAGGTCTGATGTGCCTCTGTAATATTTATAATCTACCCAACCTCCTTTTTTCTCTAATCTGAGCAATTTGAATGCTGGAAAAAGAAAAATCAATGAAAAAACTAGGCAAGCATAATACCGAACAAAGTTATAGTAGCTGCTCTTCACATTATATGACGAACTTACAAGCACAATTTTTTTTATGTATTTAGGGTATCTTTCAGCAAAATTCATTGCAATCATGCTCCCTCCGCAGTGCCCGATAATGATTGTCTTTTTGATATTGAGATGTTTCAATAACATAAATACATCCTTTGCACATGTCTTCACCATATAGTCTACAGGTTTATCAGACATTCCATGGCCCCTTGTATCCATGAGCGTGCATGAGAAACCTTTTTTTAAAAAATATTCATAGGCAGGAAACCAGGCAGTTGAGTTTCCGGTTAGTCCATGAAGGAAAAGTAAATTGTCTTTTTTACCTTTTGAATGGCTGTACCATATCCTTGTTCTGTCAAAACTGATGAAGTATTTTCCAGAAATCATCTTAATCTCTTATATGCTGCAATGAATAGCCCTGCAGTCCATGAGAAATCATATTCAGACCTATATAGGATCCGTTTCACAGGTTTTCCTGACTGTTCATATGTCTCATATATTTTTTCGTATTTGATAAATATTCCTGCTATACGTTCTATCAATTCTTTTGCCTCTTTTTGCAGTCCGGATTCATGTTTTGCAATCACATCAAGGCATCCCAGCCAGGACCAGCAGATCCCATTCTGATAATCAGGGACACCAAGAAAGAACAACCCTATGCTTGTAGAATATTTCAGCGGATATCTTGGCAGATTTGTGAGTGAAGGGACAAACCTATTGATACCCCTGTCTTCGAGTGTCTCCTGAATAATTTTGGCCTTTTTCCTGTCAGCAATGCCGAAGATTACTGCAAAAAGATTTCCGTCTGTAGAAAAATACGTGTGCTTTTTATTGTCTATCCAGTCACAGTAATGTGTGCCTATCCAGAATTGTTCATTTATCAGTTCTCTGACAGCAAAGTTCTTTTTTAGGTATTTATCTGATGACTTAATCTCACCTAACAGCCTATATAGGTTTGAAAGGCACGCAAGTGCATGGCAGTGGAGTACATTGGTATAAAGGACTTTGCCTTTTTTTCTGATATTGTCCTGCCAGGTGGCATAAGGGCTTTCTTCAATGAGCAAGTCTTTGTCAGTATCTTGGCTTTGATTCCATTCCATTGCTTTTTCAATTCTTTTGATGTGTTTTTTGAGAAAATCCATGTCACCTGTCTTTTCAATGTATCTAAAAAAAGTTATTATGAGAAGTGAGCATTGGTCTGTTGAAGGATTCCTGCCTTTGTCCTGATGATACCTTGGTATGTTTTTTACTATGGGCCCGAATCCAAAAAGCTTTAATCCTATCTCAAGAAGAGATGCCCCGACCCGTACAGGTATCTGTCCATCTTTTTTCTGGAAACCCATAAACAGCTCCAAATTTTTTTTGACAATGTCATGATCGCCAAGCTCTAGTGCTCCCCATGACGCATATAAACTGTCTCTTGCCCAGTAATCATCAAAATGGTGTGTACCTGCAAAGATGCCATGCTCTTTATAATTAGACCGAAGTGCTTTTTTAGCAATTGAATATGCTTTTTCAATGGTGCCCATAAGGTTTTGATTATTCTTTTCCAATATAAATTTTCTTCTTTATTTTCTCATCTGAAAATTTCAAAAAAATTTTTAAACCCGCCCTTCTTTAAAGATGCTCATGTATGACATAGTTGTAGGAAGAAATGCTGCAGATACTGAGAAATTTGGGACAAAGGGAACCATACTCCTTGGGAAACACTATATCAAGATGGGCAGGACAAGTTCTTTGGCAAACAAGGTATTTTTAGATGTTTCGCGTTCGCATATAGTCTTTATCTGCGGAAAGAGGGGAGGGGGCAAATCCTACACAATGGGAGTCATTGCAGAAGGCATGACAAATCTTGAGAAAGATGTCTCTGAGAATCTTGCAATAATCATGCTTGATACAATGGGCATCTATTGGACAATGAAGTATCCGAACCATAAGGACAAGGATCTTCTCAAGTCATGGGGCCTGGAAGGCAAGGCGCTTGACGTAAAGATATACACTCCTTTTGGATATTTTGATGAGTATAAGGATAAAGGGATTCCAACAGACTATCCTTTTTCTGTCAAGCCGTCTGATCTTGATATTATTGATTGGTGCCTGACACTCAATATTGATAGGTATTCTGAAGTTGGTGTCTTGATAGAAAGGCTGATTTTCCATATGAAGAAACAGAAAGGGGATTTTGGGCTGGAAGACATCATCCAGGCTGTTAAATCAGATACTATGTCAGACCAGAAGGCAAAGAACGCAGCAGAGAACATGTTTAGGAATCTCGAGACCTGGAAGCTGTTTGATGAAAAAGGAACAAAGATAGATGATCTTGCTGTGGGAGGACAGGTGACTGTCCTGGATGTATCCTGCTATGCAACCCAGCCGGGAGGATGGAACATCAAATCCTTAGTCATTGGCCTAGTGGCCCAGAAATTATTTATCAAGAGGATGAAGGAAAAAAAAGATGAAGAATATGATGAGATACACCATACAGAACACTATTTTGCAGATTCTGATGAAGGCAAGAAGATGAATTATCCTTTGGTGTGGTTGGTCATTGATGAGGCGCATGAATTTTTGCCTGTAACCGGTAAGACTTCTGCGACCGATGCACTTGTAACAATCCTCAGAGAAGGCAGGCAGCCGGGAATCTCCATGATCCTTGCGACCCAGCAGCCGGGAAAGATCCATACAGATGTAATGACACAGTCAGATACAATAATTGCCCACAGGATCACAGCAAAATTAGATACAGATGCCTTGAGTATGCTGATGCAGTCTTATATGAGGGAAGGCCTTGACAGGATGCTGGATGAGCTGCCAAGAGTAAAAGGTGCAGCATTGATACTTGATGATAACAATGAGAAGATGTATAAGATAAGGATAAGACCAAGATTTACATGGCACGGTGGAGAAGCACCTGTTGCAGTGAAACCGAAAAGAAAAGTATTCAGTTTTTAGAAATACAGGACAACAAACAAAAATGCTGGACCTAAAGACACCGATTGTGATAGGAAGAGGGGAACATGACCTCAAGAAATATGGTAAGCTTGGCTGCATCTATATCGGAAACAAGTATCAGGAGATAGATGCATATAAGACGTCATTGGCAAACCCTGTGTATATGGATGTTGCAGGAAGCCATGTGGTTTCAATATTCGGAAAGAGAGGGGGAGGCAAATCCTATACAATGGGAGTCATAGCAGAAGGATTCTCATTGCTTGATGAAAAAATAAGGCAGAATACTTCAATCATCCTGATAGATACGATGGGAGTGTATTGGACAATGCGCAAGCCAAATTCTGAGCAGGAGCGAGAGCTCGTCGATTGGGGCCTGAAACCGCAGGGCGTAGATGTGAAGATTTTTACACCTTATAGATTCTATGAAGAATACAAGAAAAAAGGGATACCGACAGACTACCCCTTTTCAATCAAGGCTTCTACACTGGATTCAGATGACTGGCTTGAAGCATTCAAGCAGCCGAAATTTTCAGCATTAGGTGTTTTGATCAATGATGTTGTTTCCGGATTGAAGGAGAAGGGTAAAGAATATACTGTCAATGACATCATCGAGGCTGTCAAGGCTAACAAAGAATTCAATCATGATGAGACAATGGAGGTAGTAGCGATGTTCAAGCTTGCTGAGAGCTGGGGAATTTTTTCAGACACATCGACAGAATTGAAAGTGCTTGCAGCCCCGGGGAAAATCTCTGTGCTGGATGTATCATGTTACGCAACTCTGCCTTCCGGATGGGAAGTGAAGACGATGGTCTTAGGTCTTGTTGCAAAGCACCTGTTCATATCAAGGATGCTGGCCAGAAAACAGGAAGAGCTGGATAATATAAAAGATGATGACGCATGGCTAAAAAAGGACCATCATATATTGAACAATCCAAAAAAAGCAGAAAAAATGCCTCTTGTCTGGCTGGTCATTGATGAGGCGCATGAGTTTTTACCCAGGGATGAGAAAGACAAGAATGCGGCAACTGAACCGCTAAAGATAATTATGAGAGAGGGCAGGCAGCCGGGAATATCATTGATCCTTGCGACCCAGCAGCCGGGAAAGATCCATACAGATGTCATGACACAGTCAGATACTGTATTGTCCCATAGGGTGACTGCAGACATTGACATCCAGGCATTGATGCTTCTGGCGCAGAGCTATAATAGGGACGGGATAATGGAAGCGATGGAAGATCTTCCCAGGCTCAAAGGAACAGCTATCATTTTTGACGATGCAAATGAACAGATTCATGAGATTAAGATCAGGCCGAGGATAAGCTGGCACGGCGGCGGAAGCCCGAATGCACTGAACATGTGATTTATGCAATAATATTTTTAAATTGAAATATCTTATCTTCTGTTTGGGTGATTCAATATGACATTTTATAAGACTTTTCCAAGGACGACTGATAAGAGTGCCTATCCTGTATGGGAAGAGATAGCGCTCGACGATGAGGAAGAAAAAGAGCAGGAAGAATTAGCCAAGAAAGAATATTCGCTTCTGATGAAGGAATGTATTGATGATGCAGATAAGATAATGGATGAAAAAAACCTTAAACCCTTTCAGACAGATCAGGTGAATATTGCAATAGCCTTATTTGAGAAACGGGCATCTCATGAAGTATATTATAAGGAAAGAAAAGCCAAAGAGAAATTTGATAAGAAATTTGCTGGCAATTGAGTTATTTCTTCTTTTTCCCTTTCTTCTTCTCCATTGTGACAAAATGTTCAGGATCAGCATATGTCATTGACTTCATTGATGCAAGAAACATGGCAAGGAAAGTGAGGGAGAAAGCAAGTCCCCATGGCGGCCATCTTGGGAAGATGTATATTATTGAGACCATAAAACCTATCATTGCAGAAAGCATATATGTGCCTGAGAGCGGAGGGACAATGAGTTTTTTTTTCATTTTTAAGATTCACCTCTTATGAGACTGATAACTATATGTATAAACGCAAAGCTATATAAATTTTTTTCATTTAATACTTTGTTATGGAAGAAAGAGTGCAAAAGATAATTGCTGCAGCAGGCATCTGTTCTAAGAGAAAGGCTGAGGAGATGATTTCTCAGGGTATTGTTTCTGTCAATGGGAACATTATCAAGCTGGGTGACAAGGCAGATGCAAATAAAGATATGATAACAGTCTCCGGAAAAAAGATAGTGGTCCAGGACAAAGAATATCTTGCTGTCTACAAGCCAAAGAATGTCCTTACCAGCAAGTCAAATGATCTTGGCAAAAAGACAATCTATGATGTATTGGATATAAAAGAGAACCTTTTCTATGCAGGAAGGCTTGATTATGATGCCGAAGGCCTTCTGATCCTTACGAATGATGGAAATTTCGCAAACCTTATCACTCATCCGCGATATGAAATCAAAAAAACATATAGGGTATTCACAGACAGGGAAGTTGAAAAATCAGATATTGAAAAATTGAAAAAAGGCATTGATCTGGAAGACGGAAAGACAAGACCAGCCTTTGTAAAATTGATTAACCCGAAGCTTATTGAATTGACTATCCATGAAGGCAAGAAGCACATTGTAAAGAGGATGTTTGGGAAATTGGGCTATGAAGTATTGCGTCTGATCCGTACCGGCATGGGTCCGGTCACACTGAAAGGGATGAGATCCGGAGATATAAGAAAAATAACAAAAGAAGAGCTGGATTATTTTAAGTGAAGAAAATGTAGTTATGAATATATATCAACCTTTAATAAATCGTAATTTATCAATATTTTTTCTTGCATCATCTATCCCTTTTTCCAGATTTTCCATGAAATCTGTCATCTTTTTGCATGCGTATTCCTTATCTTCTCCGCAAAGAAGAGTCCCGGCTTTACATCTTTTGTAGATAGAATCCAGTTCATCGTCATCTTCAATAAGATGCTGTTTATATAATTCAAAGACCATGCATTTTTCAGGCTCACCGCCCAGTTTCTTTTGTTCTTCCAGACTGTCTCTTCCTCCTGTCAAAGCACGTTTCAGCTTTTTGCAGACGATTTTTGGATCTTCAGGTAATGATATGCATGACTCCGGCTTTGATTTGGACATTTTGAGCGACCCATCAAGTGAAGGCATGTATTTATGATAGCACGATGAGACAGGAACAAACCCAAACCTTGATTTTGTCCGTGCCACAACATCTCTGGTCAACCTTATATGTGGGTCCTGATCTGAACCGACAGGAATTATGCCGGGCATTATCTTCTTGTGGATCTGAGGGAACAATATATCACCGACCTGTGTCACTGCTGACATTATTCGTCCGGGGTCAGCGCTGCCATAGATGGCCCGAAACTCATTCAATGTGATCTTTTTTGCAAACTCATATGCAAGATGGATCACTGTCATATTTTCAGACTGAAAATAGAAATAGGTCTTTTTAGGATCTAGGCCAAGCGCAATATATGCAGGAATATGGAATTCCATTGCACGTTTCTTTCCTTCTTCTAAAGACACACCTCTTGCAGCAGCAGCTTCCAAATCTGCAACCAAGATATATGTCACTGCATCATGCTTCTGGAAATACGCAATATTTTCAACAACCATCTTTGTTCCGAGATGGATCATGGGGCTGGTTGGCATTATGCCTGATAATACATAGAAAGGCTTTTTTTTTTTGATTGTATCAGATATTCTTTTTAGATCCCTGCCGCCGTACACTATTCCTCTGCGCATGATTCTGTTTGGCTGTGGAAAGATATCAGGATTGTATCTGTCCATTCCAAACTGCACCAGCATCTTGTTGTAATCCTCAACAAGTTCTGAACTGTAGGGATCAATAAAGGAGTTTTCCATCCCATCATCAACAATCGATGATTCAAATATCTTGATTTCAGCATCTTTGCTTTTGACAAGATCAATTATTTTTGTGAATTCATTGATGATTGAATCCTTTTCAGCATTGGTAATTTTTTCAAAAAACCAGAACAGATATGCAACATCCTTTGTTTTTTCTGTTATCCTGTCATGATATCCCGGGCCATAGAGGTGTGAAGTGATCACTTGATTCTTATCATACAATAACACATCATCTTTTTTTATTTTTTGATCTCTCCCATTGATTGTCAGGAATTGCTCGCCACCGGCAGCAAGGTCATAAGTAAATTCTCCTGAGCATACATCAAGGTCATGACCTGATATCATTGCATAGGTCTTCATCTCTGCCATGAAAAGAATGTCTTTCAATATTGTGCCGATTGGGATAGGCTTTCCGTTTTTTATTGATTCAAGCTGGTATTCTATGGGCGAGGTCTTTCCAAACTGAGCAAAAAATTTATTGTCACTTTCAACTAACTTGATTTTTTTTGGATTTTGGACTTTTTTTCTGACATGCTCAATAATGTTTTTTTTCTTCTCTTCCAGCCTAGGATTATGTTTTTTGTTCGGCATGTTTTTGACTTCTATCCCAAAGTAGTTCACACCAGGATATCTGTTCAGCAGTCTTTTAGTGATATTTATTTTCATCTTACACCTATGTACATTTTTAGATATTCATATTATTAATAAAATTCATGTTTTTCCAGTTAATTCATTGAATTCGTCAATAATTTCTTTTAATCTGAAGTATTTGTCTCTGATCATCTCTTTTGCCTCAGGAAGTGTTATTTTCTCTTCAAAATCAATCTTAATCTTTTTTTTGAACCATCTGTATCCATCTTCAAACCCCATGCCCAGATATAGGTGTGGGACACACATCACATAATAATAGCCGGCAATGTGCGACATTGCATCAGCATTGGCAAGTATCTTCTCTTCAATCCTGGTCCTTTCTGCTTCTCTGGTTTCTGTTGAATGTTTTTTAATGCAGCTCTTGACCAGCATAATCCTTTCAGCAGAAAAACCTAATCTTGTAAGTATCTTTTCAGCTTCTTCTGCACCAGAATTAGCATGATCTTCCTTATCACCAATCTTCAGACCAATATCATGCAGATATCCGGAAATGATGCAGATTTCAGTGTCCGCACATAGTTTTTCAGCAAGAATCTTTGAATAATCTACAACAATCTCTATGTGATATTTCAGATCGATCTGTTTGTATATTCTCTGCACTTCTTTCCTGACTTGTTCTATGATATCAATCATTCCCGTTCACCAAATATACCTGTTCCAATCCTTATCATGTTTGCTCCTTCTTCCATAGCAACCAAATAATCATGTGTCATGCCCATTGAAAGATATTTCATCTCAACATTCGGCATATCCGATTGCCTGATATTTTCAAAAAGCGCTCTCATCTTTCTGAAATAAGGCCGTGTCTTTTCAGGATCATCAAAATATGGTGTGATGCACATAAGGCCTTTGATTTTCAGGTTTTTCAGTCCGGAGATGGCTTTGAGAAGTGCAGGCAGATCATCTGGTTTGCATCCAGATTTCTGCTCCTCTTTGCCGATATTTATCTGTATAAGAATGCTCTGCACTTTTTCTATTGCAGCAGCTTTCTTATTGATCTCATTAGCAATTTTAAGTGAATCAACAGAATGGATCAGATCAGCAATCTCAACAGCCTTCTTTGCCTTGTTGGTCTGCAGATGCCCTATCAGATGGAGTTTTACTTTATTTTGGTCCAGAAAATCCTTTAGTTCTGTATACTTATCAAATGCTTCCTGAACCCTATTTTCTCCGATGTTCCTTATTCCTGAAATAATAGCCTTTTTGATATCTGTGATAGGTTTTCTTTTTGAGACAGCGACAAGATGTACATCTTTGCTATTGATTTGAGCAAAGATCTTTTCAAGGTTTTCTTCTATCATTATTCCATGAACCTCTCTATTGTCTCTGAATCAAGAAGGCTCTTGAACAGCGTGATGTAATGACCATATGTTTTATCTGTCTTTAGCTTATATATGTATTTTCTTTTGTCCATCTCTTCCAGCAGGTTTTTTTGGTTCTCATATGGGACCAGAAGGTCATTTTTTGAAAGATACAAGAATATTTTTTTACCCTTCAGATTATCAAGATTATTTTTTGGATTGAAATCATGCCATAGCAGATTGAGTTTTGTTTTATTGATCCCTTTTTTTTCAAGTTTTTTTCTTATGTTTTCCATTGCAATGCTTGAAAACATTATTTCTGAGAGAGAATCTCCGGGCACCCCCAGCACAAGCTTTTCAAATTTTTTCAGATTATTTGCAAGATAGATTGAAATGAAGCTCCCAAGCGATGAGCCTATGATCGTGAATGTATTGATATCTTCAGATTCTAACTGAAGAATGGCTTCATCAGTAAGTTTTCTGATATCTTTGAAATATTTTATCAGTTTCTGTGGATCTGCAGAGATAATCTCTACAGGATAATGGAACAATACAATGGTGTTCTTATCGATCAATTTTTTTTTCATGGCAAAAAAAACATTTGGTGAAGATCCCCATCCATGAAAATAAAAGACAGCATTATCTGTCATGTTCTTTGATCTGTAGACACTATAATTTACTTCAAATACTTTCGGCGTTATCACTTTCTGCCTTGCTCTTGCAAGCCTGTTCAGTATCTTGTCATCTTTTCCATTGAGGTTCATTGCATTCACATACCATCATCTTGAGCACACTTTTTTAATTTCTTTAATGAAAGTGGTAATTTCATTTAAACATTTTTCTTTTTGGACAATCTTTTTACCTTGGATGTATTTTCCATAGATCTTTGCTATTGCACTTCCAATGATTATTCCATCTGCACCATTCTTGGACAGTTCTTTCACATGTTCAGGTTTTGAGATGCCAAACCCCACATAGACGGGCAGTTCAGTCTGTTTCTTAATTGTCTTGATTAGGTCTGCATTATTCAATTTAAGTTCACTCCTGGCACCGGTGACTCCGGATACTGAGACAAGATACAGGAATCCTGATGCTCTCTCTCTGATTTTATCAATCCTCTTTTCGGAAGAATACGGCCCGATTATATAGATAAGATCTATCGTATTTTCTTTGCATAATCTATCTAACTCATCTGATTCTTCAATAGGCAATTCAGGGACAATCAATCCATTTGCACCTGCTTTTTTGATATCTTTTACAAATTTTTCTGCACCATATTGATATATTATATTGAAGTAGCTTGTGACAACAATAGGTATTTTGATTCCTTGTTTTCTTAATCCTTTTATCCCATTAATAAACTTATTTGGAGTCATGCCATTTTTTATCGCTCTTGTACATACCTTAATAAATGTGTGTCCATCGCTAGTAGGATCACTAAAAGGACAGCCCATTTCAATGATATCAACACCACTATTTTCAAAGGTTTTTAATAGGTCGATAGAGAATTCTTCATCAGGGTCCCCATAATAAGCATGTGCCATGAACGTACGTCGTTTTTTGCTTATTGGTTGTCTTA
>JAHIYL010000295.1 GCA_018815145.1 Nanobdellota archaeon
GGAACTACTGTGTAGTTATCAACTGAATCAGATACCATTATCGCATGATCATATATATCCCTGAAATAGTATCTTGCTTTCTTTCCGATGAAATTATAGTCATTCTTTGCCAAGAATGATATCTTCTCTCTCTGCTGAAATATATGTCTCTTGATATATACAAGGAGTCTCTTCAGTTTGAGTATCTGTGTAAGATGATCCGGCCTTGGAGACCTTACGACCTCCTCTTCAATGTCTTCAATCACATCATCAAAATGCTCAAGCATAGGAGAGTAATTATCAACAACCATGTCAAGCAACCTATGCATCATGAATTCAGGTCCCATTTTGAGAAGAGCTTCAACCTTTTTGGTATTGTCCATGAGCACTGTAAATGATTTCAGAGTTTTTTTGTGGTTGCTTATGATGAAGTTTTTTCCCAGGATGAAATCTATCTCAACCAGCTCAACAGTCTCTTTGTTCTTTAAGATTCCATAGAATACACAGAACAGATAGTGCGGAAATTCTTCAACCTTGATTCTTGCATCTGGGCTGAGTAGATCTTCTGTGGTCAGTGGATGAAGCTCAAACAGATTCTTCAGTTCCTCCGCCTCTTCTTGAGTAATGTCAGTATAATCAATCCAGAGCGGATTATTTTGGATCCTCTTCTCATCAATTGTCTTTAATTTGTACAAACGATCCTCAAATATGAATATTTCTTTCATTTTTTCATCATTCCATGTTCCAGCCTATCAATATGAGCAGTGTCTGGCTCTCTTTTGTCAATTTTCCACTGTTCAGGTCATCAATTGCCTTATCAGCAAATCCATTGTCGCACGCGCCTTTGGTATACCATTTGACAGCTGCTGTTTTGCATGCCTGACATGGGTTGGCATATCCTTGCTTATCAGAACCGCAAACATTATCATTTTCATTTGTACAGCCGGTGGGTCTTGGTTCATTGCAATAATATACTGGAATTTTTTCAATTCTTTCACCATCAATTATCTCATAGTTTAAAATTTTTCTCTGTTTGATCTCATTCCATGAATTGTCTATTATTGCCTGAATCACTTCTCCATTTTGCACAAGGACACTGACAATATGCTCTGTGCTTTGCTCCTCAGTATCTTCCTGATTGCGGTTTCCGTACCCATTATGCGTGGACATAAATCTAAAAACAAAAATATAGCAGTTATCACGCTTTAAAGTATTTGAATCAAGTACATTCAATTGAGATCCATCATATTTGTATGTAGGAGAATTTATTATGAATTCAGCAGCAATTTCCCTGCTTCTTTCCATATTGGCATTCCTGACATCTTCCTTTGGCTGCTCAACGCATGAGCATACAAATAACAGCAATCCGATTAACAGCCATATTGGAATAATTTTCATTTTTTTTTTTCTTGGTTTTGCCATGTCTTTTTTGTACACAACAGTCCTGTAGGGATAGGGAATCTCTATACCTTCCTTATCAAACCTTTGCTTTATTGATTTATTCAGATCGCATCCCATCACAAATGCATCCCCCGGTGTTTTAGCCCACACCCAAGCACGAAGATTAACTGAAAAATCACCAAATCCCAGGACTCTGACAATAACAATTTGGGCTTTTGCTTTTTTTTCATCATCTGTCCTGTGATCAATGTGGTTTGGATGCTTCAGTGCCTCTTGCCTCATGATCTTCATAGCCTTATCAAGATCAGAATCATAGCTGATCCCAAAATCAATGTATTTGCATATCTCTTCATCACCAAAATTTGCATTCTCTATTATCTCGCTGCTCATGACAGAATTCGGGATAATGAATCTCTTGTTCTCAAAATTCCGTATCACTGTATGCCTTAGGGTAATATCTTCCACAACACCAGACAATTCAGCCTTAATTTTCACTCTGTCGCCTACTTTGAATGGTTTGAAGATGACAATAAAGACTCCGCTTATGACATTTGAGAATGCCTGCTGGGCTGCAAACCCAAGAACCACTGCCAAGAGTCCTGCACTCGCAAAAATTGAGACAGCAATAGACCTTAATGAGGGGATCGTGTAGATTGCTATACTCATGCCAACCACATATATCAGAGCTGACATGAAATGCTTCATGAAACTGTGGTGTGTCGGATCAGTCTTCATGATCTTTGCTGCGTTCTTGAAATACCTGTCAATCAGTTTTTTGACAAGCTTTGCAAAAAGAACTGTGAAAAAAACTATAATAACTATTAAAATGATTTTTTCGATGCTGTTGATTAGGAATGATTGAATTGATTTTAGTATTTCCATCAAGAAAGTATTGTGACCTCTCCTTTATAATTTTTTCTAATAGACTATTCTCTATCCGGCTTCTTATTTTCAGATGAAATTTTTTTTGTCAATAATTTGATCCTATAGAGACTTCTTAGTATGAATTCCAGAGTGACCAGTGCGAAAATATATTGTATGATCAGATAGAAATAACCCGGCAGGGAATTTATTTTCTGAATCACAATATCAATAGAAAAATAAGTCGGATCTACAATAAAAACGCCCAATAATGCGAAGGGCACCAATTTTGCAACATCTTTTGCAAGGTCCTCATTATAATATGCAGTTATTCTCGCTGCTGTTATAACAGTCATGGACATTAGCAGTATCTGCTCTATATTCTGGCTCTTTGAAAGCACCAGAAGAAATCCACCTAATACCAGGAACCATAATGTGGTTATGATTGGAAAAATAACAAGCGATCTTACTAAAAACTGGACAAACCCCCAAAATCTATGCAGGAAACTTAAAATTTTCGGTTCATTCAGGTCAACTTTAAATATTGCCCTTTTTCCGAGATGCCTGTAAAAATGCCAGATTACAACAGCATATAATGATACGCTTATTGCATAAAAAAACAGGCTCCCCAAATCCTGATAAGCATTGTTAAATAAAAAACTGAAAAATGAACTTGTATTACTTTTCCATGAAAATAGGTTTATAGCAAGCATGTTTTTCACTTATGTTAATTTTTAGCCAATATATTCTGTTCTTCTGTTTTTTCTTTGGGTTTTCAACGCGGTTTTTGATTTCCAGAACTTTTTTGCAGCTTCTTCCATTTTTTCAAGCCTTGTATAATAGTCAGGAAATTCATTAAGATGAGCCAATGCTATCTTCCCGGTAATTTTTATATCATCATTGCTTACATTTGTCATCGGTTCCCGTGTCCCGTGTTCAAGTTCTACATTCATCCCATCCCTGAATTGCCGGACATCAAATCTATTCCATGTTACACCTAAATCAGAACCTGTTTTTTTTGCTTCCTGTATTGTAAACTTCTTTTTTACCATGATAAACCACCCTGACCAAAAAATATTATGTTAATAATAAAGAGCCTATCCCTAAATTGAGTCAACAATGCGTTTGATAGAAATTTCTCATAAGAAATTGCATTCCCAGTTTGTCTTGCTTTTCTAAAAAATTAGCTTATTGAGATTGGAGCATCA
>JAHIYL010000296.1 GCA_018815145.1 Nanobdellota archaeon
ATCTCAGATGCCATCAAAGAGGGAGCGAACGCTTTCATGAAAAGGCAGAACAAGACAATAGGGTTTTTGGCTGTCTTTGTCGCTGTCGGCATCTTTGCCATATATTATTTCACAATAATTTTGAGCTTGGAGTAAAGACAAGTGTTGCATTCATCCTTGGTGCATTCTGTTCTGCATTTGCCGGTATTGTAGGTATGTGGATCTCCATCCGTGCAAATGTAAGGACAGCAAGCGCTGCAACAGAAGCGTCAATGAAGCCCTCAAAGTCTCTCTTTATGGAGGGACAATCTCAGGATTGATAATTGTCACGATGTCGCTTCTGGGAATTGTCGGATTGTATGTGCTTTATGGCGGAAATCATCTTGAGACTCCTTTTGTCATAGTAGGTTATGGATTTGGCGCAAGTTTTGTCGCTCTCTTTGCTCAGCTTGGCGGCGGCATATATACAAAAGCTGCTGACCTTGGTGCTGACCTTGTGGGAAAAGTAGAAGCAGGAATCCCTGAAGATGATCCAAGAAACCCTGCAGTCATCGCTGACCTGGTCGGAGATAATGTCGGTGATTGTGCAGGAAGAGGAGCTGATCTGTTTGAATCAACAGCAGCAGAAAATATCGGAGCAATGATCTTAGGAGTTGCAATAGCCAGGGCAACCGGTAATGTAGCTTGGGTGCTATTTCCTCTTCTGATGAGAGCAATCGGGCTGATCTCAACAATCATCGGCATCCTGTTTGTCAAGATGAAAAATGAGGATGAAGATCCTATGCATGCTCTTGACAGGGGATATCTTGTGACTGATTTCATTGGTGCAGTTGCATTTTATTTTGCAACAAAAATATTTCTTGGAGAGCATTGGTTCTGGTTCTTTATTGCAGGTATTGTAGGAATAATCACAAATATTCTATTGGTCAAGATCACCCAGTATTATACGACCCATACACACAGGCCGGTAAGGGCAATAGCCAAGTCCTCTCTGACAGGAGTTGCGACAAACATAATCTCAGGTCTTGCGATCGGCTTTGAATCGACATTGGCTCCGATAGTCACAATTACAGGAGCTTTGATAATATCATTCTGGCTTGGCACGAAAGGTGCAATCTCAGGTATTGGTGTCAGTCCGCTTGTGTTCGGACTTTATGCAACAGCAATAGCCACCATGGGAAAACTGATCTGCGCAGCATATATCCTTGCAATGGATACGCTTGGTCCTATTGTAGATAATGCAGGCGGCATTGCAGAGATGAGCGGTCAGGGCAAGGAAGTCAGAAAAAAGACTGACAAGCTTGATTCACTTGGAAACACAACTAAGGCTCTTACTAAGGGATATGCTGTCGGAACAGCAGTCCTTGCAACATTCATCCTGGTCGCAGCATATATGGAATCAGTTTCTGAGCTTACAGGAAAACCATTTGATGTCATCAATATCGCATCAGTGAATGTATTCGGCGGCGCAATGATTGGTGGAGTGTTGATATTTGTGTTCTGCGGACTCACACTTATGGCAGTATCAAGAGCAGCACAGTACCTGATTGCTGAAGTGAGAAGACAGTTCAAAGAAGACAAAGGCATCATGAAAGGGACGTCAAAACCTGATTATGCAGCATGTGTTGATATCACAACAAAAGGAGCATTGAAAGAGATGGTGCTTCCGGGTCTTGTGGTGGTAGTGTTCCCTCTTGTCACCGGCTACATATTGAAAGCAGAGGCTATGGGAGCATTTTTGATTGTCGCCACAATCGTGGGTGTCCTGGTGTCCAATTTCATGAATAATGCAGGCGGAGCATGGGACAATGCAAAGAAGTATATCGAGACAGGCGCGCATGGCGGAAAAGGCACAGAAGCGCATGCAGCATCAATTGTAGGCGACACAATCGGCGATCCTTTCAAGGATACAGTGGGCCCGTCGCTGCATGTTGTGATAAAGCTTTTGAGCACAATAACATTGGTGCTGGCGCCATTGTTTATTTAGATTTTTTATTTTTTATCACTTTTAAAGAGTAACTTTATATATAAGATATTTCTCTCCTGCTTTTTAAGGCAGGCAATATGTATATAGAAAACAGAAAACATAGATTCAATACTGATTGGATCTTAAATATTTTAAAAAGCAACAGGATTATCATTTTTTTTGTTTTAGCATTTGCCTTTGTGTTTTTGTTCAACAAAATGCTCTTTTTTGTCCTGTTATTTGCATTAATAGATATTGTCAACTCATATATTGACCTGCACTACAAGATAGACATATTGCTTGATTTTTCAGTTATAGGAATAATTCTTTTGTCGTATTGGGGATATATAGGATATGTCCCGGTTTCTATGGCATTCTTTTTTTTAAGCAGATTCATCCTGGGAAAACTCTCAAAAAGGCATTTTTTAAAGATTCCGGTGATGGTTATTATTGCCTGCCTTGCAATGCAGCTTAATCACTGGAATCTTGGATTTTTGGGAGTTTTCCTTTATTTTATCAGGTATCTGATGGAGTACCTTTTGGAGTTTATTTTATCTGGGTCAATATCATTGGATAGGATTCCAAGACGGGTGTTGCATATGATCGCGACATATCTGTTTTTCGCAATGATCGGAGGCTGAAAATAAAACATGCCAGATAATAACCGAACACTTGAAATATTTGTGTTGGATGGAGTCAAAGATTTGAAACTTTGTTTTTTCGGATTTAGAGAGATTGGAGATTTAGCACAGATTTGTTCGAGCATGTTGCCACAGGATCTAAAGCATATTTTTTTGCTATCATCAGGTGAACATCCCTTACTGCCAGCTAAAAACGGATCAGATTTGCATTATAGTTTCTACTACAATGATAGTCAAAAAGGATCATTAAATTTTATAAATGGGATGCCTTTATGTGAATATGGAAGTGCAGGCAATTACGATTTATTGCTAGAACCACTCATCTCAGCATTGAGGTGGGCTCAACACTTTGATAGGCATCCGGTTCTGATAGTCCCTAAACAATTATCAGCAAAATTGTTGGACACAATAGAAAGAAAATGTAATAGATTCCCATTTCTTGTTCATAACAACTACTTTAGCCCTCTTTATCAGTATATTAAAAAACAATTTTCCAGCCTTGATGAGAAGTATCTTGATGATAAAGTATTATTTGATATCCAGAATGCAATTGGTGAACAGATTGATTTGGATAATGTTGAAATATTGCCATCAGCATTTAGTTCTTTACTGGTTGCAGGAGTGTCTTCATTAGAAGGACAAAATGTGATTGTCAAGATAGCTGACAACGCTGAATGGGAGTACGAGCTATATAAGCAATTGAATGATTCGATCCTTGCTCCTTTTGTGCCCAGGATATTTGGAGAATACAAAAAAATAACAGAAGACATCGGATTGTTTGTGATGGAAGATGTCAGGGGCAAGCCAAATAAAACTGACTGCACTGATCCTGTGGAATTTGCTGTAAGGTTTGGAGCAGCACTGGATGTGTATAATGGCAAAGTATTCCCTGAATCCTGGAGGATGAAAATGAAAGCAGAAGGATTGCTTAAAAAATGGTCTCCTGAGGATTCAAGCCTTGAAACTTCAGCTCTTGCAAATATTGTTGACCACATCGAAAAACTTGGGATTGCTGTCGGACAAAAAGGCGGTCTTGATGCAGGGACTGTTGAATTAATTAGAAAACGAGGGAAAAAACTTGTGGAAAGGTACGGGCTTTACTCTCAGGAAATTCTTAACCTATGTCAAAGTGATCCTCTTAACCTGATTCACAGGGATCTTTTGGTCGGATTGAATGTACTTGGAAATTATGCATTTGACTGGGGCAGAGCCTGCAATTATTACTCTGTTTCTGATACTGTCAGGCCGGTATTGTGGAGCCTTGCAAAGGGAGAGCTACAAAATCCGATCGACCATTATATCGAGGCTTCTATGATTGAAAAAGGAATTCCTTTTACAAATAAACCTATTTTTTCTGAATATTTTGTTAAACACAGAAAAAAATTCTATGCACAGCTGTATATTGATGCTGTACGCCAGGCAAATGCTGCACTGGAGCTTGGCTATCATGATGAGTCCAGGCTCAGAATGGTCTCACGGTTCATAAATATTGCTGCCATGGCAGACAGAATCTATTGTTCGGGAGCATTGGACTCCTACAAGATGCCATTTATACATATCATTGAGGACGGGATAAATCTTGATAACGGGATTAATTTGAATTTTGAAGGAAAAAGTGTATTTGATTATATATATCATCCAACACCTGTAAAATATTTTGTAAAAGAATAGCCATCGCAAGCTATTGGTTGTCTGCCTGGTTGATTGCTATTGTTGATGCAGAAAAATCTGATATCCTGTTCAATATCATATTCAGGTGGGAGAGAAGGATCTTATCATCATAGCTCATCTGCATTGCATACAGCTCCTGCACTTCAGAATTGAGCTTGTCTTTGACTGCATGAAGTTCCTGCAGCTTATTGAAGCTGAAATTGAAAAAAAGCTTCATGTAGCCTTCCAGGTATTCCAGAATATTCTCAAACAGCATGGTTATTGAGCTATTCATCTCAATATTACTCCTGCCGGAAAGATAATTGCATATTGCCCTGAACTCATCTGGTATTTTTTCGATGTTCCAGACAATGATATAGAGAAAGCAGATGTCCTTGGCGATATAGCCCCTGTTAAGTATCCTTTCACAATAGTTGGTCAGCTGGTTATTTGTCTTTTCCAGGTCAATAAGATTGGTGATGTTGTCATAATTTTTATTCTTGATACGATCCAGGAGGGATTGCCCCATATTGATGCTCACTAAAAATGCCCTTCTCAGAAGGTTTTTGAATTCTTTCTCATCTTCATTGTTGATATTTTTCAATAGCACATAATTTTCCTTTTGGTTCATTATAACCCAGCCCAGGAACAGGTTTTTCAGCTTATCCTGGATAATCCTGTGGATGAGATCACTATCATAGTATATTTCTATCTCGTCAAAACCTTTTTTGTGGACAGCTGTTATTATCCACCTGATTACTTTTTCTGAGTATTTTCGGGAAGTGAAATCGATTGTGGCACGCATCGGCTCTTTCTGGTTGTGGCTGATATTTATGACTATTTCACGCGCTTTCTCATTTACTTCCAGCTCATCCCCTTCCCTGACGCCGAATTTCCTGCACCATTTAGCAGGGAGGCTGACAGTAAGGGTTGCTTTTCCGTGCTTTACGACTTTTCTGATCATATTCCGGACAAGGTCATGATAGTTTATATATAAATCTTTTCAAAATAAACATAAGTACACATATATGTGGATAATGTGTGGAGAATTCTTAAATAATACTTCGTTTGACTCGCTGAATAATATATGGCAAGATTTAGTCCAAATCAGCACTAACAATAAGGTGATAAAGCATGAATTTTGAAAGCTACATTAAGGAAAAATTTCCTTCAGGGAAGATGCCTATTAATAAAAGAGGCTCAAACATGTATGTGAAAAAATATGGAGACTGCCATCTTGGTCTTTGTGATATGCAACAACTTAATTCAAATTGTAAATAGATTTTGTCCAGCCTTATGTTGTGACAATGGTTATTTATAGTACCATATATTATGAAAAAAAAGATATCTTATCCAAAGAAATTAGTAGAGCTATCGAAAGATAAGACTAGGCAAATTTCTTATGAAATTGTTCAAAAAGCCAGACAATATAGGGCTTGGATAATTCTTTTATTCTTGGTGTTTGGTTTATTATCTTTTTTTGAAAAAAAGATTAGGGCTTTCATTCTTTTTACTCTTTTAAATTATGTTATCTATTTTTTCATTAAAACAAATCCATCCATACCGTACCAACCAAGTATCCTGATGGTTTTCTTATTAGTAGGGACTTATTATTTCGGATTTAATTATGGGATCCTTTTGTATTTTATTTCAACTATATACCTATATATATTTAAGTTTAGTATTTACAGGTTATTTTATATCATTCAATTAAGCGGGATACTTTTCCTTGTTACAAACCTTTCAGGTAGTTTATCCATTTTTCAGGTATTTAATATTGGTTTTGTAGTCTACATCATTTCAAATTTATTAATAGAGCTAGTTATGGACAGGAACATATTTACTATTATATCTTCAATACCAGCTGTAATTTTTGGTTTCTTTGAATTATCGTTTTATTCAACTTTCGTGTTACCTTTTTTAATTACTTTTTTGAAATTATGAGCCGTAGGTTAAGTCAAAATGAGTGATAAAATATGAAAAAAAAGATAGTCTCCTTAAACACAAAATTAAAACTGCCGGATTTTATCACATTTACAGCCAAAATAAAAGGTAAAAGATTTTTTCTTAACTTAGCAAAAAAAGAGGCAACCTGGCTTGTGACTTCAGAACTCAGCCAGATAATGCTTTGCGAATTGAAAAAAGACAGAACAATTAAACAGGCAATGAAATTTGTCTATTTAAACTCACCAAAATCAATGAATAAATTGACTGAAAAGCAAAAAATCAACAATATTGTGAGTGAAGCAAGCAGGCTTATCAGTTATATTCAAAAAGAGAATTTCTTTGCAGAATTTCCTACTGAACCATATAAAATCGCTTTATCAGATATTGTGATTCACTTCAAAGCAACAAATTTCTGCAACCTAAGCTGTAGTCATTGCATTGAGTCATCCGGGTCAAGTGTGGACTGCAAAGACGAATTAACTACTAAAGAAGTTGAGGATCTATTGGACCAGATGTCTGTTTTTTTTAAAGATAGGGAAAATCTACAAAAAAATTACCCTATGATCCGACTTGCAGGACGAATGGCTATGCCTGAAATCACGTTTTCAGGAGGAGAATTCTTGACTCGCAAGGATAGCCTGCATCTGTTGGAATATGCTAAATCCAAAGGATTCAGGTTATCCTTATTTTCAAACGGGATTCTGTTAGACAGGTTAATCAATGAAAATAAATTCAATGTTATTGATTTTCTCCAGGTAAGCATTGATGGTCCAGAAGAATACAATTCATTATCAAGAGAAAAAGGTATTGGTGATGATCTCATTACAAATGTAATTACTTTTGCAAAAAACACTAAAGCGAAAATTAGGGTTACATGCCTGATAAGCAAAGAGCATATAGATTATTTTAATAAAAAAACCAAAAGTCAAATAATTGATGATTACTCTGGATTTGTTAAAAAGTTTGAGCAATATAAGAATATAGAGGTTAAGATAACAAGACAGGATATCGGGGGCCGCTCTAAAACCAATGTAGAAATAGGGGAGTATGAATTTCTAGTAGATGCTGTATATTTGAAGCACAAAAACGTAAAACTATTTGAGGTTTCAAAAAAAAAAAATTTTCAAAATATTAATTGCAGTATTGGACAAAATCTGATTATATTTCCTGACGGAAAAATAGTGCCTTGCAGGGATTATCGTCGGCATATGAACTGTTTTGCAGATGTTAGGAAGGAAAAATTCTCACAACTATATTCAAGGCTTGCTAAATTGAATCTTGATACGCAAATACAGAATATAAAAGGGGATTGCGCCAATTGCGTTTTTGCTTCAAACATATGCCATGGAAGTTGCCGGTTGGATCTTCAGGATGATGATTATAATCTTATTAAAACCATGTCCTGCTCAAAAAAAGATAAAAGAGAAATGATTAAACATAAAATTAACACAGAGCTGCAAAAACCCATTTTATTATATAAATATTAGCGGAAAAAATTGGATTATTTTGGAGAAAAATATGGATGTTATGTTCATCTTGTTTCGGATTATTGCTCTTATATTATGTGATCTGGACAGAAAATCTGATTATTTGGTTAGGTCATTGATTTAATATTTACAATTTTTCATGTGAGGGATAACTAAAGTGTCTATGAATCAATCCTTGTATATCGAGCCTAGAATAAGAAACCTATCTTCAGCAGTGAAGTATGTAAAAAATAATAATCTACTTAGAGCATATTTTGAAAATCAAAATCTGCAAATCAATACACAAAATGTCAAAACATTATTAGAAACTCTTGCCTACGCCCAAAAAGTCCTTGTTGTCGAAGGCTGCTCAACACAATGCAGTTTCTGTGATAATGATCCTCCAAAAAAAATCAATCCTTCTCCATTTGTAAATTTCTCTTCAATTATTGACACCTTGGATGATCTTGTTAATAAAGGATTTATTGAGATGGCTTATCCAGCTGCAATGATTGCATTCCATAAAAATGGAGAGACACTCCACTGGAGCGACGGAAAACATAATGCCTACGATCTTTTAAAAAAAGTGCATGAGAAGAACCCGTGGTACAGAGAAGATTCAGAGTATAATAATTTCAAGCTCTTTACAGCAGGTACAATGGGCAATAAAAAGGCATTAAGAGCATTAGAGCAAATAGTCGCTGACCCTTCTGTCCTTGGAGATGATCCGAACGGACATCCGGGACAAATCAGGTTTAGTTTTCACACAGGCAGCTTATTGTACAGGCAGGATACGGGGCGCTGGGAAAGAGCCATGGCCGAAGATTACAGGATTGCCAGACCTTTGATGGATGAGAACAGGGTCCGGTGGTCAATCCATTATTTTTTTGAGGGCAATCCGCCTGAAGACAAAGAAGAGTTAAAATGGTTTTACCTGCAACCGCAGATTGATGAGCTAGCCCGGATTTTGAAAATGGCAGATTATTCTGAAAAGGAAATAAAAGAAATAATAGAGTCTGCCAGCCCGATTGATAATCCATTTGATCATAAGCTATATGTGCAGACCGCACGGGTAGTTCCCTCAATGAAAGATAAACTGTCGCGGGATATTTTTGAGGAGTTGCAGAGAGCTACTTTTGATTATTCGGGTTATATTGAAAGCAGGGGTGAAGATAGGCTTCCAGAAGGATATTATCCTCCATATCAGACATCTTTGGTTGCGAGGACAGGGTCAGTTATTGTCAATCCGTCAAAATATAGACGAACAGAACTTGAAACTCCGTTGCAAGGATCGCAGTTTTTCGGGACATTGGGAATACCTGTTTCTCCTAAAACTGGCCAGCCCTGCTATTTTAGAAGCCTATGTATAGGTGAGAACAGTGTCTAATCAATTAATTGATATAAAAATACTGAAAAATGTTCCTGAATTGATTTTTGGGGAAGGCAGTTTTGGAAAACTCGAAGAAATAATTGATGAAATTTCACACAAACATGGTTTCCGGAATGTTGCTGTCATTATGGATCAAAATCTTCGCGAATCAGCTCCTTTTAATGAAATCGGCAATTATGTTGGTCCAAATGGCTCAGTTTACTATTTTGATGTTTCGGGAAAAGAGCCTCATACTGATGACATCGATGCTCTTGTAAAGCAGATTAAGGAAGCAGAAATTCCGGATTTTTTGATAGGTATTGGAGGAGGCTCTGTACTTGATGTAACAAAGGCAGTCTCTGTGCTTTTGACTAATGATGGTGCCTGCGAGTCATATCAGGGATGGAATAAAGTAAAAAATCCACCTGTTTTCAAGATAGGTATTCCAACATTATCAGGTACAGGATCAGAGGCCAGCAGGACCGCAGTTGTCACGAGCGCGACTAAAAAGCAGGGCATAAATGATGATGCAGCAAGGTTTGATTTTCTTGTTTTGGATCCTGCCCTTACAAAAACTGTTAATCCTCAGCAGAGGTTCTTTACAGGAATGGATTGTTACATACATGCAGTAGAGGCAATGGAAGGCACTATGTGCAATGAATTTGCTGGAGCTTATGCAGACAAAGCCAGAGAATTATGCGTTAAGTATTTCATGGAAGATGATAAGAATCCAGCAGACATGATGACAGCATCATACTTAGGGGGATGTTCAATTGTGTATTCCGAAGTAGGGATATGTCATGCGCTCTCATACCCGCTCAGTTTCTTTTACGGATACAGGCATGGCATGGCCAATGCAATTGTATTTGATCATCTTTCTGAATATTATGGAGAACATGTTGGTTTGTTCAAAAAAATGGTGGAAAAAACAGTATAAGTCTGCCGCAAAATATTCTGCCTGAAGTATCTGAAGAAAGATTAGATGAGATGGTTGCTCTGGTATATAAAATGGAAAAACCACTTGAAAATGCCTTGGGTAAAGATTGGAAAAATATTCTTACACCAGACAAGATCAAAGAATTCTACAGAAAATTGTGATGGGCTTAAAACAAATAGAGTGCATCACAAATGAACATATTATATGTGGCGCAGCAGAGAGGATCCGCAGAGGCACTTTTGCCTATAATTGTTGAATCAGTAAACAGAGGTCATCAAGCAAGTGTTGTTTCTACAGGTAATTATGCTGAGAAAGAAGGGTTTACATATTTTCAGATGCCTTCAATTATAAATCAGGCTCTTCA
The DNA here is from genome assembly GCA_018815145.1 of Nanobdellota archaeon. Taxonomy (GTDB): domain Archaea; phylum Nanobdellota; class Nanobdellia; order Woesearchaeales; family GW2011-AR15; genus WJJD01. Next base: position 10,320 of record JAHIYL010000296.1, read on the forward strand.
TTATCCGGGGCTTAATCCAGAGATACCATATAATAAATTACTGGGCGGAATAGATGTTGTTGTAGCAGGTGCATCAGGATGGAATTCAGCTGAAGCTGCGTTCATAAAAACAGCAAAAAAACTGCATCCCGAAATGAAAACTGTAATGGTCATGGACACACCGGATAAATACCAAGACAGGCTAGGAAAAAATATAAGTGAATTACCTGATTTAATTGTACATAATGAAGAAAAAGGAATTGATAATCTTGAAGTCGCAGTATCTGGACATGTTTTGAGAGAAGCAAAAAAAAGGTCATTTATCGGCGGATATACTGCATTTGACAATGCTATTGAAAGACAAAAATACTTACAGGATAATCTGCTTTATGCTTTTAGGGAAGCTTACGAATGCAAAATCGGAAATAAATTTGGAGTATACTTTTCTATGAACATTGAAAGTATGCCAAAGAGGGAGTATTTACGAAATGTAGCGATGACAGAAACTATATTTAAAATTGCACAAAAGTTTGGGATCAGATTGCTGGTGCACCAACATCCAAAGGAGTATTACAATTCAATAAATATAACGGGGGAACTAGCGGTAGAGTACGGGATGCAGATGGATCCTTACTTGAATACAAATACTTCTGATCTGATATTTGCATCAGATTTCATTATCTCAAATCCAGGAGCAATATGGACTTTGGCAGCAGCATTGGATAAGGATATTCTTGGGTTAGCATCTGAATTAGATAGAGACGGGCATTACTGCCAGAAATACAATAGCTGCATGCCAATAGTTTATTCTATGGAAGAGATGGAACCTGTGTTTGAAAAATTCATTAATGCAGATGCTTACAACGAATGGCACTCAAGAAGAAGTGACTTGATTGAATCTCTAAACGAACCATGTTCTCCTATAGTACTGAATACCTAAGTTTTTAGGCATTTTTATACACAACACCAAATGCTTTCAGAATTTTTTTCTGGTTAGGCAGCAAAGGAACATAAAGCGGCCATTCTATCTTTGTTTTCTCGTCTATTAAATTTACTTTATATCCATGACGAA
>JAHIYL010000297.1 GCA_018815145.1 Nanobdellota archaeon
ACCCCGCAGCTCTGCTGCGAATACAAACCATAAAGGAATAACTGAAATTTGAAATTCGATTTAAATTCCCGTAATACCCCAGAGCTCTGCTCTGATTGGGATAGGGAATTTCATAATTTCAAGTTATTATTATCAATATCTAATTTAATCTCTATTTACCTTTCCTCTCTTCTTCAATTTCAGTCAACTTCTTTTCCTGTTCCAGTAATATCGAGAACAGGACAAGCGCCCATGTGTTGTAGCTGCATGCAAAAGAGATGCTTGCAATGTGCAGTTTTATCTTTGAGAGCAGGCTTTCAAAAGCCTCTCTTTCCTCATGGCGCAGTGTCTTTCCAAAATCACTTAGTTCCCTGATTATTCCATCAACTACCTGGCGCTGGCTTAGGACTGTGTGTCCCATCTAGATGACCTCCTCTGTATCTATCACTTTGTCAGAGAACCTGTCTGCAAACTCTATGTGCATAGGGTCTTTTGCTATGCCTACTAGTACAGGATATCTATTTGATATGTCCTTCATCAGTTCCCAGCAGTGCTCGAGCACATTGTGGTTCTCTTCTGGATTGTCATAGGAGAAAAGGGTGTGGATTGTCGTTATCACAAGGCATCTGAGTTTCAGTTTTTTCATCCAGTGCTCTGTCTCTTTCAATGAATCCCTGAACCTGTAGATAGCTTCAGCATTCATGACATAGACATTGTGCAGCTGCTCTTCCCTGATCCTGGGGAAAAGGCTGTGCGGGTCAGCAGAGTTCCCGCAGTCAAGTATGAGGGAGGGTGAATCCTGGAAAGCATGCATGAGTAGCTTTCTGTTGACTTTTTTTCGGTCTCCGGATATGGATATGAGTGGCATCTGGATCATGATATCATATGTGCTTAAATACCTGGCGCGTGAATGTCCAGTGGTTGTGGAAAATAAAATTTAAGATTCTTTTCAGAGTAAAAATTAAATACTTGATAAAATATATAATTCAATATGACCCTCAAATTTCTAAAACCTAAGCTATTGAATATTGTCATCACGCTCGCTCTTCTAGCCATTCCCGTGTTCCAGGAACATGTGCCGACTGAGGCAGGAGGGACTGTGATTGAGAATTATGCGCCTCTGGTACTCCTCTTCTCATATCTCTATCTCATGGAATGGTTTGCTTTTCTGCAGATGCTTCTTTTTTCACTATTGGTATATTCTGTTGTATCGCTGATAATCTGGACTGCAGGATATCTGATCAAAATAAACAAAAAGCAGAGAAAACAGGTGAAGTTAAAAACATTGAGAGACAAAGCATTCTATTACACACCAAGAGTCCTGTCTGTTTTCTATCTCTTATTCATCAGCATGTTCTCATTTGATGTATTTGGCGAAGGCTATGCATTCTGGGAGATGATACTAGGATTTTTTATGCATCTGTTGCCTTCCTTTGTGCTGTTGACAATCACTATAATTGCCTGGAAAAAAGAGAAGTTGGGAGGGATATTGTTTATAGGTTTGAGTATAATATTTACAGTATTTTTCAAGACTTATATGGAAATCATTTCATTTCTTCTGATTTCTTTTCCATTGTTTTTTATTGGAGTGCTGTTTCTGTTTAATAGATTTGTAAAAGTGATTAAAAAAGGAAAAAAGAAATGAACACTTCACAACTAAAATCCTTTATCCAGTCGGAACTAAAAAAATCTGGCACACAACAGAATAAAGAGCAGTATGAAAAATACTTCAGGCATGTCATCAAGTTCTATGGTATTAAATCACCTGAATTCAAGGAATTATTCAAGAAATTATATCCTGAACTGATTGCACCATTAGAAATCAATGAGCAGATTCATTTTGCGTATTCTATGTTTGATTCAGAATATATGGAAGACAGATCCATTGGCATCAATATATTAGTAAAGAATCTGCAGCATCTCAATAAAAAGCATATCAAAGATTTCGAACAGATAATTGACAACCACATCTATGAATGGGGCACATGCGACAGCTTCTCAGGTAAAATCATAGGAAGGATGATAAAGGATGACTCTTCTATTGTCGGACTGATTGTGCCATGGAAATCCGCTAAATACATGTGGCGGCAAAGAGCAGCCTGCATCTCTTTTGTTAACCTTGCACAACATAGTAATTTTAACAACGAGATAATTGAGATAACTTCCATAGTCATCAGGAATCCAGAGCGATTTGCACAGCTTGGTGTAGGATGGGTATTGAGAAATTTGAGTGTTGCTGATTTAGATCTAGTTGTAAATTTTATTAAAAAGAATTATTCTTATTTTTCAAGAGAGGGACTCAGGTATGCCATTGAGAAGATGGAGCCTGGGCTGAGGAAGGAATTGATGGAATATAATAAAAAATAATTACTTAAAGCATAGGATCATATTTTCCAACTTCTGGCATTGAATTGCCAACCAATACATTCGGACTTAAATATGGGAAACTAACAGTTGTTTTCTCAGGCAGGCCCTTCTTGATATTAAAATCCTGCTCTAATTGCCCATTTTCAAACTTAAAGACGTCAATATTTGTTGCTGTGAATTCAATTTCTTTATCTTTTTTATCAATAGTATCCCCAACTTCGTAGACATAAAGACGTTCTCCAAACTAAGGATGTCTATGGAACACAGCCACATAGTCATTCTCTTTAAGTTCCTTAAGAACATTGTTTTGAGCAATATTGTATCCTTTTTCATCAATCAAATGTTTTGTGAGCAATGCCTGCTGAGCAAAAATGGAATCCCTCTTAAATACATAAAGACTATTGAAATTGCCTTCGGTTCCCGCAACCATGCATCTTTGGCCATCAGTTCCAGCTGACAAATCATCAATTCTTACATTAAATGAATATCCATGGGGCAAAGGTACAAATCCAAATATTTTGAAAATATGAACGAAAATTGGTTTATACTTCTATCTTAAAGAATCATATTCCAGTTATTAATTTACGGAAAAAATATTTGAACTGCTTTATACCTTCAGCTTCTCAATCATCACAACCGCTGCAATTATTATCCCGCCGCCGATGATCTGGACAGCATTCATCGCTTCCTTCAGGAATATGAACGACAATGCTGCAACAAACACAGAGAATACCATTGATACCATTGTCATATATGAGGCGCTTCTTGCTTCTATTGTCAGGTAGAAGAACAGAAATAAAAGGAATACAACGAATCCATTCAGTATAGCCAATCCTAAAAATTCTGTGTTCAATATGTCATATCTTAATAAAATTGCAGCCAGCAGGACAAAAATGCCTCCTCCAAGTCCCCTGAAAAATGAGAAATATTCAGGAGAGTTCCTATTCCCTATCTTTTCTGAAAGAACTGCAGTGATTCCAAAACAGGCTGCTGAGACAAGTATCAATAGATCTCCGATCTGCGGAGCGAATGTCTCTCCTTTTGTTGATATCAGATATGAACCAAGCAAGAGCAGTAAGATGAAAAACATCTTTTTTCCGGTTATCTTCTGTTTTAGCAGGAAATATGAGAAAATTGTCACAAAAACTACAGTTGTTTTTATCAGAAAGCCATAGTTTGATGCATAGCTCAATTTCAATCCCACTGTGCCGAAGAGTGCGCCAATACCATTTGAGATTATTCCCAACAGCAAAAGATATGACCAGTCGTTGTGATGAAGCCTCAGTGATTTTCTTCTGCTGCTGTCCCTTAAAAAAACATATATACCTAGAAACAAGGCTGAAAACAGGAGTGACTGATAAGCCCAGACATAAGGTACAGCTCCTCTTGAGTAGACAATCTTATCAATCAGAACATTGATTGCCCAGAAGAGGGAGAATAGGAGGACATAGATAAGGCCGTGGTTAGGTTTTTTCATTATTGGATTTTAGTAGAAATAATCTGTATAAAAAAGTATTGTCGAACAATCTCATTTTCTTAGATATTCATTAACCTTTGGCAAAAACTCATCTATCCTAAATGGTTTAGGAATGAAATATGCATCTGTAAATCCGCTTATATTCCCTCCTTTTTCTGGCAATCCGGTCTGATCACCATATTTTCCAGAAACTATTATGAAAGGTGTTTTCATATTTTTTGTGTAATTTCCATTTCGAGCATCGGCAAGGATTTCAAGTCCTAATTTTTCTGGCATATTATTATCAGAAATTATCAATTTATATTCATTTTCTTTTAGGTATTCTTCTGCTTTCTCTGGACTATTAGCTATATCGATGCTTAATTCAATATCTTTAATTTTTGTCTCTAATATTCCCTGAATTAGGCCACCAAGTGATACATCATCATCAATAATCAATATTTTATCAAGTGCCATATTGAAAGTAATGTTCATTAACTATAAAAATATTTTTATTTTTATTATTGTAAAGTGATAAATTACTCAATAACCAATCAACAGTAGTTCCGATTGAAAGCTACTTTTGATGTATTTTTTTATACCTTTTCTATATTTTATCGGAAAAATAGCAACAACAACAAGGTCATGGACGCACATTTCTTTTAGAA
>JAHIYL010000298.1 GCA_018815145.1 Nanobdellota archaeon
CTCTCTGATGCATTCTTGTCTTTCAGGATCCCAACCATTAAGAAACTCTTCCCATACCTCGAGCTCAGGCCCTTGAACTAGTATCTCCCCATGATCTTCTCCTTGATCAACAATGATTACTGATGAACGGGTAACTGGATAATTGTCATTGAGAACATCATATACAGCATCATCTCCAGTGTATTGTCTTTGATGATCATGATCCAAATTCAACTCACTCGGATGAACATTTATCATCCTATCCTTAAACTCAGTCAGTAAAGGTTCTTTTACCATACGCATGTATCCACCGAGGACAATCAGATCAATATTGTAACCTACCTCCCTTTCAAATCGTCTGAGAGTTTCAACAATGTGCTCATTGAATTCAAGACTTCTTTTCTCATACTCTGCTTCCCGTTCAGGATACCCTTTGGCTTTTTTCCAGCTTCCACATGCTTTGTAACCATTCAATACTTGCTTTGGAACATCAGCCAACTCTTCTAATGTCAAGAGTCCTGCTTTTGGTCTGTCAGAAAACACCATAGCAGGTGTTATCAACTTGGAACATTCTCTAAGGTTGGTTCCACTTCCAGATCCAAATCCTACCCAGTGAAAATCATCTGGTGGACCAGAATAGATAGGAATAATGTTTTCTGCCATTTTCAAATTTTTTAATTATCTCTCTAATCCTTTTGCGCCAATATCTCTTCTATGATATTCATTGTGCCAAGATATCTGCTCTACACCCTGATATGCAGCAATCATTGCATTTGCAATCCTGTCCCCGAATCCCGTGACTCCCAGAACTCTACCGCCAGCAGTAAAGTAATCAGGACTATCAAATCCTGTCCCTGCATGGAACACTTCAACATTGGGCAGTGTCTTTGCCTGATTCAAACCCCTAATCTGAAAACCTTTCTTGTATTCATTAGGATAACCACCACTTGCCATTACAACACAGCATGCTGCTCCAGACTTGGTCCTAATATCATATTTATGGAGGCTGCTGTTTGTGCAGGCAATCATAAGCTCAAAAAGATCTCCATCAACCAAAGGCAAAACAACTTGTGTTTCTGGGTCTCCAAAACGGCAGTTGAACTCGACAACTTTTGGATTTCCCTGCTTGTCTATTTTTAGCCCCACATAAAGGCATCCAGTGTATGGTTTGCCTTCATCAGCCATTCCTTCAATTGTCGGGACTAATATGTCATTGTAAGTCTTCCAGAGAACACCATCTGTCACAACAGGAGCTGGAGCATAAGCACCCATACCACCTGTATTCTTGCCCACATCTCCATCACCAATTGGTTTATGGTCTTGGCTTGAAACCAGCATCTTGATGGTCTTTCCATCAGTCAGAGCAAGGATTGATGCTTCTTCTCCTTCAAGGTAATCCTCAATCACAATTCGATTCCCTGCATCACCAAATTTTTTCTTCTGCATAATCTGGTCAATAGCAACGATTGCTTCAAGTTTATCATGGCAAACATATACACCTTTTCCTGCAGCAAGACCATCTGCCTTGACCACCATCTTGGTATCTCTTCCAGATACATACCCTCTTGCATCTGCAGGATCAGTGAATACACCAAAATCTGCTGTTGGAATATTATGTCTTGTCATGAATCTTTTTGCTTCAATCTTGCTTCCTTCAAGCATTGCAGCACCTTTAGTCGGACCAAAGATAGGCATCCAATGAATATTTCGTTCTTGAAAATAATCCACTATTCCATCCACTAATGGTGCTTCTGGACCAACAACCGTTAATCCTACATTCTGTTTTGCAAAAGCATAAACAGCTTCAAAATCACACATATCAAGAATAGGCATTGTCTCTGCAACATCACACATTCCAGCATTACCTGGAGCGACATAGACATTATTCACATGCCTGCTCTGTTTCAACTTCCAAGCCAACGCATGTTCGCGTCCTCCTGAACCTAGAATCAATACATTACCCATACTTTCACTCCGAACCAGAAGACACCGTTCCCCATCTGAGAAGTCACGCACTGCCAGAATATAAAATTTACTATTTTGTCGTCGAGAAACTTGTCATGAGTCGGTGACGAAAATGGATTTAAATCTTATTTTCGTTCAATAAACAGACCTAGATTGTCATACAAAAGTTCTTCTAAGCAGAAACATAAGCCATGCACAAACTTTTTCTGTTCAAGCCCTCTTCGAAATGCCATAAGAGAAGTATATACCTTCATAAAATCCTTTGTAAAAAGGCATTCAGTGAAGATATCAATCATTTTTGAGATGTTCTTTGCAAGAAGCACATCTTTTCCTATACATTTTCCAACCCCACTCAATAGATCTCCTGCAGACTCAAGCGTAGCACAAAGCAGGAATTGCTTGTATGAGTCGGAATCCCGCAAGTATTTGTTTATGTATCTCATGCAATACCTTAGATTATAATCAAGAACATGTTCTTGCTCCTTCATCTGAACAAGTGTTCCATCTCCTAAAGCTATATCAACCAATAACTTGGCTTGTTGTGTAAGAAGATGTGTTGCTCTTCTCAGGACTTTTGCAAAATTATCCTCAGGAACTGAAATTATACTGGATATTGTAAGCGAGTCCTTGCCATATTCTTCAACAATCATTCCCAGTAAGATATTTGCAACTTCCTGGACAAGCATTATGTCATCGAATTGAACCAGTATTTTGTCATAACCCTGAACATATGCCCCAATGATCTTGTGATATGTTGCGTTTCTTTCATGATTCCTCAAATCAAGTTTGATCTGCTCTGGTTTCTGTCGGGTGTCGGTAGTGATTCGCAATGAATTACCCTTCTCTAACACTTTGATAACATCCCCTGCCTCTAACCCTCTTTTCCTGAGCCATTTGGCAGGCAAAGTTACAGTGAGTGCATTTCTTCCTTGACGTACAAGCTTTCTTTCCATTTCTTAACCTATTTGAATATCTATGTTGTAATGTTATATAACAAATATAACTAATATAGGATATATATAAATCTTTCTAAGTAAACATAACCAATACAATGGTAGACGAACAACAATTATTGGAAGTGGTCATCGACGCTGCAGCCAATGCAGGAGAATATTTGACACAGAACGCTTTTACCCTCGCAAATGTGGAATGGAAGGACTCTGACAACCCAGTCACTTACCTAGACAGGCAAGCTGAAATTATGATAAGGAATGCATTGGAATCTCGGCTAGAATATAGCATCAACCTAGTTGGAGAAGAACAACCAGACACAGTAAATGGCGCAATAATTACAGGATATATTGATCCTATTGATGGAACAAAATCATATCTTTCCAAAACATTCAGATCTACTGTTAGTATTGGCGTATCAGAAAGAACAGATCATCAAGAGAAACTGATAATGGGTGTAGTTTATGATTTCATGAGAGACATAATGTATGTTGGCCATAGGGATACAGGATTTATCAGATTCAGAGGAGAACAACATTCATTTCCTCAAAGACTGGAAGGCCCACCAAAGATTTCAGTAGGTGACAAATCAATCTATCATGTACAAAAAAAGGTGTCAGAGATACCTGATCAAATAAAGATAACAAAACCTGACGGGTCTATCGCCCTGGGCCTTGTAGGAGTTGTCAACGGCAATTATGATGCCATGGTTGCCCACTCTGCAAAAGGCAATAGCTGGGATGTTGCAGGCGGAATCTGCATACTCGAATCCCAAGGAATCAATGTTACTGACAAGTATGGAAGACCAATAGATTTACAGAGACCAAATAAGGGATTAATTGCGATCAGACCAGAGTATGAAGAGATTATAAGACCTCTTGTGGAATTGCCTAATCCTGAGAGGATGTTATGAACAATGACGTACAATTCACCAATAACTTTATATAAAAGATTATTGGATATATACTTGTATGATCCTTTGGATAATTGCTAAAAGAATTCCTTTAATCCTATTTACTTTCCTGCTTGTTTCTTGCACCCGAATTGAAAGATTCGATTTTCAAGAGACAGATCTCAAATACTTCGAATTTGTGCATGAAAATCCTTCTTGTGAAATATACTGTGATATTGAGTACATAGTTGTCTCTAACGGGATGACTCTTACAAAGACAAAGGATTTTGTGGGCAGAGAGATCATAATTGGAAAAATCGATCCTGTTGACGCGGAAAAACTTGTAAGACAAACAGAAACTCAGCTGGGAGATTTAAGTAATGGCGGCATTGATTGCAGAGACTGCAATATCAATCACATTTTTTACGGTGACAAATCAAAGACACAGGCTTTCACTACCTATGTTGATGAAGCTCCTGAATTTATTCAAAATATCCATACTGATACAGAACGAGTATTGCAAAGTCAACAGATACCTGATCAGTTTTTTATGAACCTGGTTTTCAAGAAGAATAACGAATTTGCAAAGGATTATCATTTTTTTCCTGATGGGACAGTATTGATTGAGGAATTTGGGGAACTAAATGGAAACCTTATCTCATCTGAAATAGTAAAGATTGACAAATCAGATATGGATACTATTCGTTTATCGATTGAAGACGGTTTCTTCACCTCTGAGGATGATTCAGATACTTGCTGGAAGAAAAAACTAGACTATGGATACATACAAGTACTTGACAAAGACAAACATAACTTTGTTTTTATCTGTGGCATAGGAGATAGCTCTGCAGATAGACTATTTAATAAGCTAGTAAGCAAGGTGGGTGGATGATGAAAAGTAAATGGATATTTATTTTACTATTTGTTGTCATTGGTAATTATGTGACTGCACTTGTATTTATACCCCCAATAATATACTTTGCATCTGTAAGCCTAATAGGTTTTATTACCAATATGTTTCTTTTTTTGGCAGTGTGGCTGGCAATCAAAGGATTTATCAACCGCTCGTATTTTGGCAAGCCAGTACATGAAATCGTATCAATAGTACTTGGTTGGATTGGAAAGATAGTAATTATTATACTCTCAGCAATAGTGCCGTTATTGGTTTTAAAACCCATAATACCTCTTGAGATTGCAATTTCAAGCTTAATAGCGGGAGTGATATGTCTTATTGTGCTTTTCCTAAATGATTTCAGAAGAATTAGGTTGATTCAGAAGAAGGAAAAGCTGGCAATGGTTAGATCTGTAACGTTACTATCACTTGTTGTGATAATAATAACCTTTGCATCTGCATCATTTGCTTTGGAAACCAAAGCACTACATATAGATAAGGAATCAGGAGCTGTTGTGCAAACAGATGCACCGTCAGTATCTGAAAAGCTACTGCAAAAAAGTAAGATTGCAGGTGACTTCGCTGGAAAGCTTGCAGAACCCGCACCAAGCTTTAGTCCTCAATTTGATTCTGACGCAGAAGACTCATTTGGAGATGATGTTGCATTA
>JAHIYL010000299.1 GCA_018815145.1 Nanobdellota archaeon
AAAAGAAAGAGATGGTGTAATTTATAATGAAGGTAATAAATTAATTTTCCAATATAGACCTGACACCGAAGGTGCTATGAATAAAACTGTTGATACTTGGATTGAAGCAGTAAAAACACATTATGATGGAGAAAAAATTCCACTAGACTTTTCTGCGATTGCAGGAGGTTTTACAAATGATGTTTATGTAGATGCATTATTTGGTGATTATGCTTTGCAATTATATATACCTAATGGAAGTACAAAACAACATTATGGTACAAACATAAAAACAATTGCTCAAAAAATGAGAACTGAACTACGTGAAATAGTAGATATTGTTGATAGAAACCAGCAAGTAGTAAGATCTCCTGATAAATTTAGACTACTTGGAATTGTTGCTGGGGAAGATGATAATTCCAATGGAATTGTTTTGTGTTAATTTTTTTTATTTTTCAAAGCCCCTTCTATTAATAGCCGCAACTCAAATTGCGTATAACATCAGCGTTAAACGAAGGTTTTTGAGAGCGGAACGACCAAAGGGAGTGACCTCCAAAAACTTTGGGAGAGCGAGTGCAACGGAGCGAACCGTTTAACGCTTGTTAGGTTCTCTGAGGTTCTGTGATCTTGCGTAAGCAATCTGCGAAAAAAACAGATATTACCTCAGACGAGGAATAGCCTGCAAGGCGGTTTTGCTGAAAGCAAAAATTCCGAAGAGTATGACGCAGGTTTTTGATTAATTCCGAGCGAAGCGAGAGTAACTTTATCTCAAATATTCAAAAACCGAGTAATATTGAACATAACATCTATTAGACGCAGTTAATCACCTCTTTGTCCAGTGGCTGCGTCTTCGAGATGCTGATGTGCAGATTCAAGCCTCTGAATGGTTTTCTCATGTATGGACTGCCATACTGCCATCCTGTAGCCGACTGTCTTCTGTTTTTTCAAGAGCCACTTCATAAGGTGCGAGAAATCAAGGATTATGTCCTCGTATTCGACTATTAATTTGCTTATTTCTTTTTTGTTCATTTCATATCACCTCAAATTTTTATAGAAAAAATAACATCCATAAGATGGTTCTCATATGATTTTATGAATTATTCAGATAATCATAATGAATGTGCCCATCTGTCAAAAAAATCCCAATATTTGAGGTGATTGAAGCAAAAAATAATTGCAAAATTATGGACCACTGGTCACAGGACAGTCGCTCGCCAGATATTTATATGTATTTGAACCACATTATGGCTGTGATTAACATGAAAATAAAAAAAATTGAAAAATTCGGCAATGATTCAATGGAAAACCTTAGGCTTGAACTCAGGCTGAGAGGATATTCTGAAAAGACAAGAGATGCATATGTATTCTATAACAGGAAATTTTTAAGATTCATTGGTAAGACACCGAAATATGTAAGGAAAAGCGACATAATGAGATACATCTGTTATATGTTGGACAGAGGCCTAAAAAAAAACTCAATAAACCTTGCGATAAGCTCACTGCTCTTCTATTACAGGGAAATATTAAAAAGGCGGTTCCAAATCCATCGCCTGAAAAAGAGCCAAAGGTTTTATCCGGTGCTCACAAGAAAAGAATTGAATAGGCTGTTTACCACTGCTAAAAACAAGAAACACCTTCTTCTCCTGAAATTCTTATATTCAACAGGAGTAAGGATAAGTGAAGCTGTGAATATTAGGATTGAAGACATTGACTACGAGTCTGAGATTATAATTGTAAGATCTGGAAAAGGAAACAAGGATAGGATAGTAAAGATGGGTGAAAGACTGTCAAAGGCAATTCAGGATTATCTGCATAACAGGAATATTGGATCAGAGTATCTCTTTGAGAAAGAGGGCGCACATATCGCTGCCAGGACCGGACAGGCAATAGTTAAGAACCATGCAAAAATTGCCGGAATCGTAAAAAATGTCACCCCGCACACTTTCAGGAGAAGCTATGCGACTCACCTGTTTGAAGACAAGGTGGATATGGAAATGATCCAAAAGATGATGGGGCACAACAATTGTTCGACGACAAAGGGTTATATAAGAACCGCAAAGATAGATTTCAATGAATTCAAGGCGCCGCTTGATTCTCTTGCCTAGATGCCTTTCATCAGTAAAACTTTTTATATTCTGTTCTTTTCTTGAAATTTAGGTGAATCATATGCAGAAATCAAACAATATCGCTGTCCTTGCTTCTACAAAAGGAACAGATATGCAGGGAATAATAGATGCTATTGAAACTGGAATACTTGATGCAAATATAAAAATAGTCATTTCAAATAAAAAAGATGCCTATGCTCTGGAAAGAGCAAAAAAACACAATCTCAGATCAATTTTTCTTGATCCAAAAGGAAAATCAAGAGAAGAATATGACCGAAAAGTCTCAGAATTGATTGAAGAATTTGACTGCCAATTGATCCTTCTAATTGGTTACATGAAGATAATGAGCAGCTGGTTTGTGCAAAAGTACCTGAATCAAGTCATGAACATACACCCGTCACTACTTCCAGCATATGCAGGCGGCATGGACCTGAATGTGCATGAAGAGGTCATAAAGCGCGGATGCAAAGTGACTGGTGCATCCCTGATATTCATTGATGAAGGTGCTGACACAGGTCCGATAATACTGCAGAGGACTGTCCCGGTGGAATACTCAGATACTCCTGATACACTCAAGGTAAAGGTGCAGAAAGCTGAAGTGGATATCCTGCTGGAAGGTATAAGATTATTTTTCAAAAAGAGACTTGCTGTTGAGGGGAAAAAAGTCAAAATACTTGCCTGATGCACCAGGATAAATATTTGTCGGACTACTTGTTGAACACTATCTCAATGACATCCCTGTGCACTAGTTCCTGCTCTTTTTTCATAGCAATCTTTGTCTTGACATTGACAGCCCGAATAAAATTCTTGCCAATATCTGTATGCAGCCGGAATGCAAAATCAAGGGCAGTGGTCTTTGCAGGCATCAAAAAGCAGTCAGGTATCACTCTTCCTTCTGAATCCTCAAGCTTGTTCACTCCTCCGGAAATATGGCAATATAACCAAGCAAGTCAAATACAGCGCTGTTCAAAACCTGCTGAACACCTGTTGATGTGAATTTTTTAAGTACGTTTTCTTTTATGAAATCAAGTGCTGCTTTTTGTTTGTCAGAGAGTTTTTCTTCTCCGGTTTTTGTAATAGAAAAATCACTTTCACCCGGAATATAATCAATCAATTCATGCTTTTTTGCTTCTTTAAGTGCAAGTTCAGCTTCTGCACTGACAGGGATCATGATATAGTTAGGAAATTCCCTCTTTATCCGTTCGTAGTTCTCCTTTCCGCATGATATATCAGCCTTGTTTGCTGCAATTATTATGGGCTTAGTCTCTTTTCTCAGTTCCACTGCCAAAGCCCTGACATCATCTTCATTCCAATTCAGAAGTGGTTTTGCATCAAGATCCAGCCTCTTTATCACAGCTTTTGCAAGGTCCTCATCAACCTTTAATCCTGAAAACTGTTTTGCGATCGCTTTCTCAACACCTGCCTTTTCCTGATTTGCCTGATAAGAGAATTTTCTCCAGATCTTGTTGAATATCCCCTGGTACCACATGTCAAGCTCAAATTCCAGGAATCTGATATCATTTGCAGGATCATAGCTTCCGGCAGGGACATTCTCTCCTTTTTCATTTGTGCTGCCAGATACATCAACAACATGGATCAATACATCTGCCTGCCGAAGGTCATCAAGGAACTGGTTGCCATGTCCTTTGCCTTCATATGCACCGGGTACAAGTCCTGCAACATCCATAAGTTTTACTGGGACAAATCTGTAACCTTTTTCAGAATATCCTTCCCTGGGATTACACTGTTTTCCAAAATCTTTACATACACAATCAATCTTAACAAACCCTACTCCCATGTTTGGTTTGATTGTAGTGAAAGGATAGCTAGCTATAGCTACATCCATGAGCGTCAAAGCTTTAAAAAAAGTTGATTTTCCTACTGAGGGTTTTCCTACTAGGCCTATGAACATGTAATCACCAACAACAGTGAAAATTAAATCTATTTATAATATTTTGTGTTTAGTTTATCCTCATTTGATGTAATGAAAAGCAAGTGTTGTGCAAATTATGTTTTTGCCTTCCATTGGTCACTGGACATGTCCGCATAAGGTATATAAACAAAATCATTTAGGCATAACATTGGTAGAGATATTTTGATAAAAATGAGCACAAATAAACAAATAAAAAATGATTTGAATAATTATCATTGGTTCAATGAACCTGATAAGGTCAGTATAAAATTGGATGAAAATTTTAGGAAAATAATTGTCAATCATGTATTGAAAAACTCCACTTCAATGACTGGATTGGCAAATCAAACTCAGCTTTCAAAGCAAACTCTTTTCAATTATATTTATGGTAAAAGCATGAATATTGTTGGTCTAAAAAAACTACTTGATTTTTTGGATAAAGATTATGATTATGTAAAGGGCCATATTGTTGAAATTGCATGCTCAGACATCAAATTACCTGTACAATTGAACTGCAAAGAAAGTGCAATAGTATTCGCAGCGATACTTGGAGATGGAAGCAATACAACCAGAGTAATGTACAAAAATAGTGAGCTCACTTTAATTAAAAGAGTGGAAGAATCTGTTTTAAGGTGGCTTGGTCCAGTCACAATCGATTATAGAATTTCACAAAAAAACATTCCTTACTTGATGCTGCCAAGAATATTAGGAAGAATACTTACTTATGCAGGAATACCCGAAGGTAAACAAAGTCTGAATAATCCTGGTGTTCCAAATTCAATTATCCATTCTGATATTGAAGTAAAAAAAGTATTTATACAGCATTTTTTTGATGATGAAGGGTGGCCAGAACAAAATCAAATGAAGATAGGGCTTTCCCAATGTGTTGACTGCACAAAGGTTATTCCAACTTCATTTCGAGAAAAGAGTAAAGAACAGGAAGTCTTGTATCTAAATCAAATTCCAGCAGATATTAAAAACAAAATCTTTCCACCAAATCTATTAATTGACATTAGAAAAATTTTGCTGGAAGATTTTTTTATTCATTCGAATTTGAGATTGAAAAGAATCCTCAATAGAATAAATCATGTAACAGCAGCCTTTGAACTTGAGATACAGCAACAAAATAGTGTAAAACTATTTGAGAAAAGAATAAATTTTTTTCATCCGTCTAAAAGACAAAAGCTTCATTTCATGATTCATAGAAACAGAGATTATCCTAAAGATATTATGCTCTTAATTTTGAATGCAACAATTAAAATATCAAATGACAAGGGTTATTTCTTTGCACATGATATAGCAAAAGAATTAAATTTTCCCCAACCACCAATACGAAAAAGAATAAATACATTAAAAAATATGGGGATTTTTTCTAAGGTGGATAGTAAATTTTATGTGAATGTAAATTTATGATTTTATTTTTCTTTTTGCAAATGCTCCCATGCTTTGTCCTCCTTTTTACAGAGCCATGATTTTACTAGTGCTTTTTCACTAGCTATAGTTGTGTATTTTCCACTTAAGGTTTCTTCTTCAATTTTAAACAGCATCTTAAAACTGAAAAAATATAGAAGCAAATAAAAAGCTTTTGAAAAAACGACTCTGGGTACTTAATTGACTAAAATTTGTCGTCTGATAGATAACTATATAAAGACGAGAAATAAAAAATATTATATGTTTAATCCATTGCCTAAAAACGCAAGTTTTGATATGAGA
>JAHIYL010000300.1 GCA_018815145.1 Nanobdellota archaeon
AAAGTGATTGATGCAAAGTTAGCCAAAGAAAAGAGGATTCTGGTGGCACTTGAGCAGGAACATCACAAGGACATGAAGCATGATGTCTCAAGGCAGTTTTCGGCAGTTGCTCTGACTGTTGTTGTCCTGATTATATTTGCAGGAGTATTCATGTTCATCACTCCGGAATTTACAGGTTATGCAGTCATGGACAATGACACGATTGTGCATGATGTCAGTGAATTGTTTTATAAAAATGCAGTCTACAGCATCTCTTCAGACCGGAATATCACATCACTTCGAGTCACAGGAAAGATAATCGGCAACGGGACTGTCAGGATTTATCTTGGTGAAAGGCTGGTCCTGGACAGCACAGAATTAAGAGACAGGAAAGGAGGGTTGTCTGCTATCACAGGACTTGCCATAGATGATATTGGAATGGATTTAACAGAACCTGTGAATGAGACAGCTGCAGAAGAAATAGAACCGGAAGAAGAGATTATTGAAAATCAAATTGAAGATACGACAGAAGATAGTGCTTTAGATACTATGGATGAATTGATTGAGGAAGTGTTGGAAGAAGAGAATATGACAGATGCTTCATTAGTAGAAGAAATCGCTGAAGAAACAGTTCCGGATGAGTTGCAATTAGAGCCTTTCAATGACACAAAGAAAGAATCTATGCCTGAAGAAGAAATAATTCAAAATCAGACTGATGAAATGATTCCTGCATTGAATGGCTCCATTGGACCAGTTCCGGAATTCAATGAAACAATTGAACTCAATGAAACAATTGAACTCAATGAATCAGTCAATGAGTCTATTGTGATTGATGAAGAAGATGATAGAGAGGATTCTTCAATTGATAATGCAATTATTGAAATACCTGAATCTTTAGAGAATGTAACTCAAGAGACAATAGAGTCTAATGAGACACTCATACCTGAAAACATCACAGCAGAAATTCCTATAAATCAGACAGAAATCAATGCTACAACTGAAGAAGTAGTCATTGATCTTTCAACAGAGATTGATTTTGCGAATATATGTATTGATACATGCATGCTCGATAATCATCCGGGAGAACTTGAGCTGAGGATTGTTGTGGATGGAGCAAAACTGTATCTTTCATCAGCAACCTATTCTATTGTACAAGAAGTAACAATAGTTGAAGAGATTCCCGGACAGAATATCACTGCAGAAGAATTTAATATCGGATTGGTTGAGATAGGAAAACCAGTTATCTGGGAGAAGGTGGTTAATGCAAGTGAAACTGAGGCTGTAGAGATATCAGCCTATGCATATGATTTACAGATTGAAGCAGAAAGCAAAGAAAATATTACTGAAGAATCAGCACTCTTGACAGAAGATTTTGCTCTGGGCAAGGAATATTTTGACCTTGAAAAGCAGGCAAAAGAGCTTGAAAAGCCCATTGAAAAAGACAAGGTAAAAAATAATATCGCTCAATTGATGGAAGTCAACAGCAACCTTGCAAAAGCAGATGAAAAGATTAGGGAAAAAGTTGACCTTGACAAAGAGACAGTGAAGCTTGAATTGAAGAACCTGAAAGACAATGTCAGGATAAAGTATTCTACTCCAGGACCAATAGCAACTGAAAATAAAATAAATGAATACAGGAAGCAGGTCACAGTAAGTTCTCCAATCCATTACCAGGATGTACTGACTTATACTGACATAACTGAATCTCCTTATGGCTCAATCAATGTGTATTGGCTGAAAGATACAGGCAGGGAATTATTCACTGATGTTGAATATCTAGATACAGACAATGACGGAAAGATTGATAGACTGCAGTGGATAATCCCGCATCTTTCTGAGCAGACATTTGAGATATCAATAACTATCTTGAATCCAATCACATATCTTAGAGATGGTGAGACATGGGTTGTTGCTTTCAATACAACAGGAATTGGTAATCTCACAATCAGTTCACCAAATGCAGGCTGGACCGAATTCTTGATGGATGATGAAGGGACATTTGATGAGATGGAGTTTTTAGATCTGAGATGCGGTGAGGAGTCGCTGAAGGATAATCTGAAGCTGATTGGCTTTGATGATGCTATCTATGATTACAATGAATTGACAGATGCTGATTCAATCGACATACAAAAAATATTGATAGAGGACTATGAATGCAATGATACAGGATATTTGTCGAATTACATGATCAAAGCAGGTTATGCAACATTGCTTTTTGAATTCTCAAATAAGAATGCGACAGTAAGTGATTATGCATATGATCCAGAACTGCTTTTGCAGACAGCGAATGTAAAAAATCTAAATGATGATGATATTTATAATGCAGGTACATCCACAGTAATCTATGTCGATGATGATGATTCAGGGAGTTATGGAGATGCATATGTGATGTTCAATATCAGTTCAATTCCAACAAACCAGAATATAACAAGTGCTGTCTTTGGCATGTATATCGATAGTGGAGATCCACCTACACAAGATAGTGATGATATTGTTCTTGGATATGGCATTTCGAACTATACCTGGACTGAAGAGGCAGGAGTGGATTCAGATATGAGAACAAACCAGGGTACAAATGTATTGAATAAAACAGGGGCAGATGTCTCCTCGAATATTTGGGTGCTGTGGGATTTCACGACATGGGTCACAAGTGAGTATGAAGCCAATCAGTCAAATGTCACATTTGGATTTTACTTGATTGACGGGTCAGCTGACTCAGATGATGATTTTTTTGCATTTTTTACAAAGGAGTATGGTACAGCGTCTCTAAGACCATACCTGTTAATTACCTATACAAATAATACTTCACCGACTCATGACATACCCACAATCACACCCACAAGCCCAACCATAGCATCTAATCTGACATGCAATTGGAACAATGTGACAGATGTGAATGGTGACGCAGTGACTAACATCACTAATTGGTATAAAGATGGTGTTTCCACAACTGTTCTCTATATGCCGTTTGAAGGCAACGGCAACGAGGCTAATAATGCAACAGACTATTCAGGCTATGGTAACAACGGGACTGTGGTAGGTGCGACCTGGAACAGGATAGGCGGGAAGATAGGTGGGGCGTATGAGTTTGAAGGTAATGATGACTATGTACAGATACCAAACAATCAGGTGTTGGAAATCACCCAAAATATTACAGTCAGCGCCTGGATTTATCCCCACGACCAGACATACTACGCACATATTTTGATAAATAATGCTCGGGCTACCTGGACAGACCCCTATGGGTATTACAGGTTATATATGGCATCCGATGATAGGCTTAGGTTTGAGATCGGAAATGAAGGAGATGGATTTGATTGCTGTATAGACGATGAAACAAGTGTTGATCCTGATCCCTTATCATCAGACACATGGCATCATGTTGTTGGAACATATGATGGATCATATTTACGGGTCTATACAGATGGTCAACTAAAAAACACTACGACCTTATCAGGATTTATGATGGGCACCAATTCATTTCCTGTGCACATTGGCATAAATGATGACACCAGCGATGAGGCATTCAACGGGACAATTGATGAAGTTAGGATCTACAATCATACTTTATCAGCAGAACAAATCAAAAACATATTTGAACAGGAAAACAGATCAATAAATGCTCATACAATTGTATCTAATGAAACAACAAAAGGAGAAGAATGGCTCTGCTCTGTCACACCTAATGACGGCTATGCAGACGGCATCACAAAGAACTCTACAGCTGTGACAATCCTGTTAAGCAATCCACCGACATGGGTGAATGACCCTGTGATAACACCAACATCTCCAACAGTAGCACAGAACCTTACATGCAATTTCAATGTAACAGATAGTAATGGAGATGCAGTCACAAACATAACAAACTGGTATAAGAACAATGTATCGACAACAATATTGTACATGCCGTTTGAAGGAGGCAGCAACTCGACATATACAAAGGACTACTCTGGTTATGGGAATGATGGTACTGTTATTAGTGCGGTTTGGAACAGGACAGGCGGGAAGATCGGTGGGGCTTATGAATTAGATAGGGCAAGCAGCAACTACATTGACACAACACTGATTATTGGCTCAAACCACAGCTTTACAATGATGGCATGGTATATTACAAATGATATAACTAACACAGCAATAATCATTGGTAACAATGATGCACAGGCCGAGGGTGTTAATGACGGATGCTCATTATTTGTGAAGGATGGCTCATTGAAAGCAGGCTGCAATAATGGAACAAGATACGGTGTGGAGTTGGATATAGCAACGACAACAAATGAGTGGCACTTTGCAGCAGTTTCTTATGACTTTGACAATAATAATTTAACATTGTATCATGATCTATCATCATCAAGCACAAGTATGGTTGGTTATTCTGATGAGGAGGGTACAGATGATTGGGAAATAGGAAGGCAATTCTTTGACTTCTGGTATTTCAATGGATCCATTGATGAAGTAAGAGTTTTTAATATGTCCTTGTCAAACGAACAGATAAATAACATATTATTAGCAGAAAATAACTCAATAAATACTAATCAGCTAATGTACAGGGAAACCTCTCTAAATGATGAATGGCTCTGCTCAGTCACACCGAACGATGGATATGTAGACGGAACCACAAAGAATTCAACTGTTGTGAATATCAGCGCAATAAATGTTGTGCCAACTGTCACTGCAATCTCCATATCCCCCTCAGCTCCAAACACCAGCACAAATCTCAACTGCAATGCCACAGTCACAGATGCAGAAAGCTCTATTCTCACAGTCGAATATTCCTGGTACAATAATTCAGTGCTGTGGCTTTCCGGCAGCAAGACAGATGTAGAAAACAATACAAATACAATAATATCAACACTTGGCAGCGGAAATACATCAGCA
>JAHIYL010000301.1 GCA_018815145.1 Nanobdellota archaeon
CAAAAAGGTGAAAAAATAATGAAGAATCAAAATCTGTTGATACTTTTGTTTTTAATTTCGTTGACTTTGTTTTTGAGTTCCTGTGGGAGGGAACAACCTGAAATCCCTGAATGTCCAGAGGACATGTATTGTATGGAAACATTAGCCTGGAGCCAGTGTCAGATGAGAGTAATTGAATTAGACTTCTACGATTTAGGGTTAAGTAAATATGTTGCATACTACAACAATCTTGAATATGACGAAGTCCTAGAATTGGATAAGAACTTATGGACAAGTGATGGCTTGTGTGGAATAAAAAAAGATGAGACAAAAGAATCAATTTGTCCTCAAAAATGGATAGATGAGGGCAGCTGTGATGATGAAATCAGTGGTTCACCTATTAATCCATTTACTTGCACCGATGAAAATAAAGTTTTTTGTTATGATGGAGATCAACCTCTTTGTTGTTTAGAAGAAGAACCCTCAGCGGAGCCTACAGAGGCACCTACTGAAGAACCATTAGAGATCATTGTTGTAAGAAATTGCTGGGATTGTGATGGTGTAGCTGGCGACAGTGAAGAAAGTCTTGATTGATTGCTTAATTGTCAATAATGACTACTTTGGTGAATATTACTACCACATTACAAACCAAGTTAGAGTAAAATGTGAGGACACAGATGAAAGTGAAAATAAAGAATTTAATTGGGTGTCTTATTATGAAGAAGACGACGGGTGTCCAGTATGCATTAAAGCAGACGGATTGACATATCTACTGAATGAAATGCCTGATGATTGTGTTAAGGAGTGGTGGGTTGAACCAGAAGATAAAGTACCAGCTTTAGATACAAGTGAAAATGTTTTTAAATTCTGCGAAAGTGATGGTATATGGGGAGTACCATCTGACAACAAATGCTGGGTGTGTGAGGATAGGCCAGTAGATGATCCTTCTGAATGCGGGGATCCAAATACTCTGTATTTGCTCACTTATAACACACTTCCTCAACTGAGGAAAAAGCCATTCATTGCTACAAGACACCCATTAGGACATGATATTGCTCAAAAATGTGTCTATGAAGAACCCAAGAGTTCAACTAGTCTCCCAACTTTTGAATGGCAGGACTATGGTTTAAATTGTCCTATTTGTAGGACGCGTATTGAAGGCATTGAATTTAAGTTTACTGTTCAAAGCCACTATTTATTTAAATTAGAGGGCCCATATCCCACTGATCTACCAATTAGAGGTACTATGAGGGACTGTATTGCAGAAGGTGATCCAACAACTGTTATTGAATATGAAAATCTTCCTTTCAGTGAATATAGTAATCACCTTAGACCCTTCACAAATGGAGATTCTTGGGAATTAGGGAAGTTTCCTGATCCTGTTTGTAGAGGACGTGCTCCTACGTGCAAGACTAAATATGGACATACAGACTATGATTGGTATCCAGAAGATTGTGTACAACTGACGCCAAAACAACATATTGAAAAGTTCCCAAATCACTGTATGAAGTGCAATCTAAAACCTGATGGGTCAAGTAGTACATGGTATGCAATGGATGGTGAGTCTGTTTCTGTCTGTGAGGATTACGTCTGGGATGGACATACCGGTAATGCATTTGAAACCAAGGTTAGAAAAGGAGATGACCTGCTTATATATATGACTCGATATATTGAATATGCCAAAAATCCTATTGGCCGGCAAAGTCAAAGACCAAAAGTGTGTATGTTTAATCCCCAACTAGAAGCTTACAGATGGGCAGAGACAAATGAATTCGCCTGTTGGATTTGTGAAGATGAAACAACTGCTTGGATGCCAGCTGCTGTCACTGATAAATCAGTTATTAATTCTGATGTAGAAGCAGGCCAAATCTGTTATTATTACAATTTTGTCAAGGGACTTGATGACTATAGACCTCTGGCTGCATATGATGATGGTAACACAGAGTTATATTGTCACAAGGATGGTATTTGGCGAGAAGAGCCGGATCCAAATGATGTTGCAGTAGCAAATAATCTTGTTATTGCTTAATTCTTTTCTTTTCCCATTTTCTTCCTCATCCCTGTGCACCGAGATAAGACCCGATCGCTGCAGCAACAGCAGGGAAACCCCATTTAACGTAGTCTTTCTGAATATTTTTCCAATTGAATAATATCGGGATCAATAGAGCTGCACCTATCAATCCGAAAGTTACTGGGGCCATGTTCAGCATGTAATTCCTGATATTTTCATAGGTCTGGTTGTATTGGGTGTCCAATCTTGCAGTTGCCAGCGTGTTTGCTGCAGCATAAGGAACTAAAAATGAAGCAGCAGTAGCTAATGCTGATCTGAACCATGTTCCCATGCAGCCACCTTTATTGTTTGTTTGTCTGCCAGATGCATGCTGACTTTCCAAGAGTTCCTCAATACTCCCATTATATATGCTGTAAATTTCTCTATTCTCAGTATCGACAAGATAATATTTCCCTTTATTTTCAGTTTCAATTGTCCGTTTTGTCTGTTCAGGCACAACTGTCATGAATTCCCTTTCTGAGAAATTATTCTTTGGATTACTTATCATTTCAAGGTACTCTCTAAACCTTAGAATTTTTGGATGACCAATTTCTTGCTGCGGATCCTCAAGTTGTTTATTGTATTCATACAGAACCATTGCATATTCAATGGGGTCAGTGATATCAATAATTCCATCCATAATCTCCGGTCTGTTTCTCAATATATAATTATGTATTCTTTGAAACATCTTAAAAGTCGAGCTTGATATGTCTCTCACTGTATCAACCTTATGCGTATAGGTCAGGTACTCCGGAAGCTCATCATTGGAATCAACAAGATGCTCATCTTCCACCTCATAGAATTCAAAATTACCGTCTATCTCACGTACAATCAGATATTCCAGATTCCTGTTATTTTCATCAACCAATTTGCAACTTTTGTCACAAATCAGTGGTTATATATAAGCTTTATTGCTTTTTGCTATTTTTTATTGGTTCTTTTTCAGCTTTTTTCTCTGCATCATCTTCTTTTGTTTCTGTTTTTTTATCTTTCTCTTCTACTTTTTCTTCTTCCTTTTTCTCTTCAGCCTTTTCTTCCTGTTTTTCTTTCTCTTCCTTCACTTCTTCCTTTTTCTCTTCTACAGCTGGCTCGTCTTTCTTCTGTGCTTCCTCGATATAATTGAGCTGCAGCTGTGAGATCGCTGAATTCAGCATGTTCTCTTCTTCTGAAGATAGGTTTCCTTTTGTCTTTGCTTTGAGCATCAGAAGTGTGTCTATTGTTGCCTGGGCATGCTCAATATTCTTCTCAACTTTTCCGGTCATAGGATTCATGACCTTTCCAAGCAGCATCCACGCTGAGCTCTGCAGACCGAATACCAATTGCATAAAATGTGCTGAATTCTTTTCGTCTTCATTCATAAAAATCACCCAAGTACATGAAAAGAAAATTTATTTAAAAAAATTGTTGTAAATTTTTAATATCTACAAAAATAACAATTTCTCTCTATATCCCAAAAAAAGATCTTATCTGTGCCTGTGACAATAGGAATGTCACATACAACATAATGAGGCCGATCCCTTCCTGCCAGGTTATCTCTTTTTTCTTGACAAACAATATGGCTATAAAGACAGAAGTGACCATGAAAAGAGCCGCAGGGATAAAATCAGAACTTCCGATAGTTATCGGATTTATCAGAGCACTTATTCCTAAGACCAATGATGAATTGCATACGATTGCACCAAGGATATCTCCAAAAGCAATGCCGCTCGAATCCTTCAGTACTGAACTTATGCTGATGGTCAATTCAGGCATAGTAGTGCCAAAAGCAAGGATTATGAGACCTACAGTGAACTGGGGGATATTCAGTATTGATGAGATTTTGTCAGCTGATAAGAGAAGCCATTTTGTGCTTAAGAGCAGGGCAACGATGCAACCTGTCACTATTATGACATCTTGCCGTATTTCATTCCATGAGACATCTTTTTTGATATGTCCGAAGTGTCCTTCATTGCGCAGCAGCAGAAGCACATAGAATAGATAAGAAGATATTAGCAATCCTCCTTCTAACCTGCTGACTCTACCGTCAAATCCAAATATTAGGGGGAGCAATGTAATGAACAGAACAATAGTGAACGTCTTTTGGAGCATCTTTCCATGGATAGCAATCCTCTTGCCAATGATCGATGTCAACCCTAGGATGATAGTGACATCAATTATGTTTGCTCCAACAATATTTCCAATGGACAGTGAGCTGTTGCCGGAGAAAGCTGACATGAATGCAGTGGTCAGCTCAGGAAGGCTTGTACCGATAGATACAACCAGAAATCCTATGAGATAGTCAGAAACACCGGTCTTTTTTGCATAGTGCGACAAGGCCTTGATAATGAACCCTGCTGATTTCATTATGATTATCAGGCTTGCCAGTGAAAAACCTGCATAGACATAAAGATCATTTATAAACACGATTATTGCCTCTTTTTTGGATTTCTGTGATTACTTTCAAAAGTTGGAAGTATTTAATAAAACTTTCTTTAATCAACTATCCTTGCTATCTGCCTGTTGCATTTTTCGCACCTAAGCAGCTTATATTTTGACCTGCCTATTGTCCGCTCTCCAACAAGTTTCAGAGTTTCTCCGCATAATGTACAATTATTGACCCCCATCAGAATGGTAATGGTTAGTAGAATATATAAATCTTTTTCTTTGACATGGGAGATATGATGCCATGACAGAAATTAGATTAACTATTCAACCTTTTTCCTGAAGAGGCCCTTGAACCAATCAATGATTTTTTTCAGGACACTCCTTTCATAAAGACTGCCGCCGGAAAGATCTGTGTTTGAGCTATTGGTTTCATCATTAGATGTACTATCGACTGCAATGTCAGCTGAGGTCTCATCAGGTAATTTTTCCTTCAGGACCTTGATCTTGTATTTGTTTGAAAATGTATGGTACACATTGTTCTGATATGAATATTCTGCTTCTGTCCTCAGTAGTTCTATCTCTCCTTCTTCTTCAAGTATCAGATCATATGATATCTCTTCACTTTCTCCGGCATCCACATCAATCAGGTGTTCAGCAATATCCCTGACATTGATACTTGCCCTGTCACTGCCGATATTCTCAAATTTTACTGTGATTTTCACTGGATCACCTACTGCAGCTATGGATGTGTTTGCTGATTTTTCAATTATCACTGCAGGACCTTCAAAAAAGCTTTCCTTCACATCCAGAGAGACAGAAGATGATAGGGCCTGCCCCGACCTTCCTGCCTTGTCTTCATATTCCAACAGAGAGCCATCCACAACAATTTTTCCTTCTTTTTTGGGTCTGATCTGCTCTTTCTGTATCTTCACTGTCTCCCCCGGATTGAGTGTAGGAAGGAGGAACACAAAATTGTTCACAGTGTCATAACCCTGACCTTCGCTTGCATGCAGCACAAGATTGAAAGCAGGATCCTTTTCCTTATTTTGGAGAGTATAAGTCACAGGGATGTATTGTCCTGCATACAATTCCTGGTTAGGAATCTGTTTTGTTATTGTTATCTGCAGCCTTTTAGGTACAACCTTAAGGATCTGACTGCCGATGAAAAGATAATTCTTTCCATCTTCTTCCTCATATCGCGCAGATGAGTTGATCTCATATTCAGTATCATTGAAAAGGGAAGGCCCTGTTATCTTATATGTATAGGCTGTCTTTGTCTCCCCTTTCTTAAGATTGATATAGTTTGATGTCGAACCATCAATCTTCAGGCCGGCCGGAAGAGTCTCATATACAAAAATATTGTCTATGTCAGTGTTCCTTTCATTCTTTACATTGACTGTGATTTCAGAGACCTGGCCTTCTTCTATTGTTCCGGGGTTGTAGGATTTTGTTATGACCAATTTTTTTATAGGTTCAACAATTATGTTAAAATAAAGGCTCTCTTCAAAGTGTTCTCCATATAATGAATCATAGTTCAGAGTCACATTTACAGGATATTTGATTGTAGTATTGGCATCCGGTGCAAATGAGTTTCCATTTACTATCACCTTTGTCCTGTTCTTCTCTATCATATCAAACTCATCTGCAGGAAACTTCAGAAGTTCAGTCTCAAATTTCAGGTCAATGTCTATAAGATCTGTATATATATTATTGTTCTTTGCTTTCAGTATGAATTCAATCTTCTGATTGGCGTCAAATTTTTTGTTATCAGCAATGTTTGAATCAAATGTGATTCCTTTTTCCTCAACTTCAATCTTTTCCTTAAAGGCTATATTAGGAAATACAATGTCTTCATATTCATAGTCAAGAGTTCCCTGGACAACAGAGACGCCTGTTAGTTTTCCTCTTAATTTGAATGTGAAATCTTCCTTTTTCTCTGCTTCAAGCTCTCCGTCCCATATGTATGCATTGCCCTTTTTTGACAGAGGGGCCCGATCAATGATCAATCCTTCAGGAAACGATATCTGAAGATTGCTTATCTCAATCTTTTTTTCTTCAAGATTAGTCAGGTTGAGTGAAACTTCAACTTCTTCACCTATTTGTACCTTGCTTTTTGTAGTCCTGATCTCAATCTTAAGGACAGATGATGAATAGATGTGAGTCTCATCAGAGTATTTGGTCTGAGATGAAAAACCATCATAATATTCAGCAGCAGCATTCAGATTCACGTCAACTTCTTCACTTGTATAGAATGTGTAGGTGCAAGTCTTTGATTCAGCAACATCAAGATTTCCTTTCCAGTATATCTTATCATCATCGATGATGCATTCACCTGTTATATCATCAATATGGAATTCTTTTGGAAACTCATCAGTAAACACAATATCTTTTGCCTCATATTCACCTTTATTTTTTATGACGACTGTGAATACTGCTGACTCTCCTATCTTCAGGATATTATTATCAACACTCCTGTCTATCTCTATTTCAGGCTTATAATAGACAATATCTACATATGCCTTGTAGTCACGCAGGTCCGGCAGATACTGGCTGGAATTGAAGCATATTGTCGTCTGCGACAGATCAATACATTCATTCTTGTTCAGTGTCTTGAGTTCTGCATCAAATTTTATAAGAAGACTTTGTCCCTTGCTTCCTAATAAGAAAGTGTACTTTGCATTGCTTAGCTCAAGAGTCTGATTATTGTATATCCAGTCGCTATAGGCAATTTCACTTGCTG
>JAHIYL010000302.1 GCA_018815145.1 Nanobdellota archaeon
AGCCAAGACATATGCTGTTCCAAGTGAATCCTGTGCACTGTAGCCTGCGACAAGCAGAGCAACTTTGCTTCCTCTGTCATAGAACTTCAGCTTACCTTTTCCAGCTTCGTAGCCTTCAGTACAGCTTGCAGGGTTTCCTGCAAGTTCTGCTGCAATGACGTTGACACATGGTCCGCCAACAACAATCATGTTCTTGGACATCTTTACTGCATCTTTGTCAAGAGCGCTCATTCCGACCGGAATTGCATTCACTTTTTCAGTGTTGACTGCTGATGATCCACCAGCCTGCACTTTTGCACTCAAAGGTGACACAAAGGCGTTTCCATAGACATCGTCTTTTGAATAAAAGAACTTTGCCCACATGTCGTCTTCCTGGTCAAGCTCAACCATTGTACCTTTCTGTGTCACAGCATACTGTGTATTGTCATCATCTTCTGATGCATCGACATAGTCAGTTGCAAATGCTGCACCTGTAGCTGCTGGATTAAGCAGTTCAAGCCTGTCATCTGTTCCTGTATCATAGCTCAAATGCACATATAAGGTTGTTGCAGTGATTTCTGATGTCTCAACTATATCCTGTTCAGCAATCACGACAGATGTGTCATTGAATGTTAACAATGCTCCATTCAATGTTTCAGGTGTTCCGTCACCAAAGCCAGCTGCACTGTTGAACTTTACTCTGTATCCATTGGCTGAGATGTTCAATTTGACACTTCCGAGTGAACCAAGTGTTATTGTTGAATTTGCTTCTGGAACAAAGTCTTTGTCAGACCATGTTGTACCATATGTCAAATCTTCAATATCTGTCTGGTTTCGTGATGTGTCAATGTCCTTTATCTTCAATAGGTGGGTCTCTCCACCGCTTGTTGTGTAAAGAAGCATTGAACCTTCTGCATTGCTTGACTCAGTTACTTCGTCTCCTGGAAGCAAGATCTCTTCGTCATCATCTTTTCCAAGGAATAGTGTTGATGATTTATACCTATAATATACAGTGACATCTTTTCCGTCATTGTTCACATAGGTGAATTCAGCTTTTTCCTTGCTTGTTGCCTTCATCATCATCTCTTCAGGATCTTCTGTAACGCCTGCAAAGACAATCTTGAAGTTATTGAAGATTGGATCTGTCCATGCTTCTCCTGGAGCCAGGTCTAGGTCCTCGTCCGGTTCATATGTTACTTCAAGTTTTGTAAACTCGCCACCTGTTGAAGGTGCTGTTGAAGTTATCTGAACATCTGTACCGTCCAGCTCTACACCATTGACCTTTACTCTGTTGTCATCTTTCAATTCAAGCTCTGTTGAACCGATTGATATTTCACAGGTATCCTGGTCATAGTCTTTTGAGTGCACAGCAATTGCATCAAGGACACCTACTGAAAGGTCTCCGAATTCTTCTGTTGTGCCTACATCAATCCACTTCATCACACCGTCAACTTCAACACCGCATTTTCCTGTTGATGTTGCGTCGTCAACATTGACAACCATGACTGTGTGGTCACCAACTGTCAAAGGCTGGTCCTGCTGAAGCCATCTTGTTGTGTCTCCTGCAACCAAAGTAAGCTCTGTCAATACGTCTGATGAGAATTTTGCATCAGTGATTGTATACATATTGCCTTGTAGCTCGATCTTGGATCCTTCAAAATCATCTGCTTCTGTAGCTGAACTTGTTGTGTCGTATTCAACAGCACTGTCAAATTCCAGTGTATATGTGTAGATTGTGTCACCATCTCCGAAAAAGAGATAGTTGCCAGCATCCATATCATCTGGTTGCTTAAACCTGAAATAACCAGTTGAACCAGAAAAGGTCAATGTCTGCTCATAATCTACTTCATTGTTTGTGTTTCCCCTATTTTCATTATAGGTAGCATCTTCCAAGACATCCGGCATATCAGTACTGTCAAGTGCTGTTGCCTGAACTCCACTAAGAGTCTCCTCATAATTGAGTTTGTCTCCACTTTTTGCAATCGCAGCACCATCATCTACTGTTGGTGCAGTTGCTGTGCTAACTTCTACCGGCTCTACTGATACAGCAGCAGCCTGTAGGCTTGCAGCAATCTCAATGGCGCCCAGAATGTCTGATGGAGCAGCTTTTTCGCCGACCACTACAACACTGTCTGAGAAAACCCCTTCCTTTACAAACGGCATTGGGTAATCTGCCAGATTCTGTGCCATTGCTCCTACAAGAGTAGCACCAACGATGCTAGCTCCAGTAGCTAGTGCGATTACTTTTTTAATCGCTTGTTTTACTTCCATGGTTTATAACACCTCCATGTTATAAATTTTTTAATATCATCCACTTTTGTCGTTGTAATCACTTCAATCAAGTCTCTGTCCTCTGTAAATTTGGATTTTTAAGTCCTTGTATATCCATTTCCTTTATAAAGTTTTCGCAATAAGGCTATTTTTTTCGACTATAAATATTTTTATAAGTCTTAAAACGTCAAATTTTATCAGTTTAAGACGTTCATAACTTTGCAATGAAAACAACGGGTTTTTTCCATATTTTTTGCCTTTTTCGAAACGTTTATATACATGGTTCATAAAGAAAACACACAATCCATATAATAATATACTAATAATATACATGGCTTTTTCCTTCGCTTTTCCCTATCCTTATTATGTGGTCAACAAAAGACTCCATCTTCTGCTCATGCGAGACCAGTATCACCTGGCTCATGTCAAGCTCTTCAAAAACATCCCTTACCTTATCGAGCTGCTCGCTCGAGAAACCATATGTCGGCTCATCAAGGATGAGAAGATCCCTTGTCCTTATCCTGCTGATGAGGTCAGTCACTACCTTGTTCAGAGCAAGCCTGTACGCCAGGGCAATGGATGTCTTTTCCCCGCCTGACAGATTCCCATATTCTGTCTCATAACCATCCTGATATATATTTAGTGAGAACTCTTCATCAAGCTTCAGGTCAATATCATCCCTGAGCATGGAAAACCATTTAGAGAGGATGCTGTTGAATTCATAATATATAGATGCCATGACATGCTTCTCAATATTTGACATCAGGTTGACCAGGTATTGCTCCAGCCACTCCCTTATCTCTTTTTGCTCTGCAATCCTTATCTTAATCTTTGATTTTTCCGCAGTCTTCTTCTCAAATTCACCTATCTGCTTGACAACTGCACGTTTTTCACTCACAAGACCTGCTCTTTTGATCTCATTCTCTTTTTCTTTTTGCATCAGATCCCTTATTTCCTTCTCTGTTTGGAAAAGCTTTTCTTCAACATCTCCATATGTCTTGAGTTCTGTTCCTATCTCTTTTGCTTCAAGGGTGAGCTCAGCAATATCCTTTTTTATGACCAGCATCTCCCTATTGTGCAGCTCGATATTTTCAGTCTTGTCAGCAAGCATCTTTACAAGGTTCTGCCTCTTGATGTATCCTATGTTATTCTCTCGGATGTCTCTTATCTTCCTGTTGTCTTCCTCCAGCTCAAGCTTGATCTTATCCAGATCTTTTTCTTTTATCCCATCTAACGTCTCAACGCAGGATCCCCTGTCATTGACAAGCTTGGTCAGGTGTATCTGGTCCTTGATCATCTGGTCTGAATCTTTTTCCATTGCTGCAATTTCAGCATCCATCTTGGCCAGCTGCTTCTCCATATTATGGTTCTCCTCAATAAGTTTTTCATTCCGAAGTATCATCTTCTCTACCTTGGGAACTATCTGAGTGTACTTAGCAAGAAATTCAGCAGCAGTTTTTCTTATGTCTCTTTGCTTTTCCATTACTTTGTGCTTATGGTTTTCATCAACATGCTGGAGACATGTCGGGCATTTGCTCAGGTCCTTTATTTCCCTCACTATCTCCTCTGCATTAACATTTTCGATTTCTTTTTTACTAATGCTGGCCTTAAGGATCTCCAGTTTCTTTGACAGCTGCATCTTCTCAAACATCAGTTTCTCCTTGTCCTGCAGTTTTTCCCGGACCTCCTGTTTTTTTATTTTCTTGACCATGACTTCTTTGACCCTGACAGCCTGGTCCTGAATCCTTTTCTCTGTATCAGCAACCTGCTTTTCTATAGCCTCAAGCCGTTCCAACAAAACATCTCTCCGGTTGATCATCCGATTGTACTCTTTTTCTTTTTCTGAACATTTTGTTTCCTGCTCTTCTTCATTGATCTTTTCTTTGTATTTTTCAAAGATGGCCAGTTCCTTGCCAATACTTTTTACTTCCTCTGTAAGGAGAGCCAATTTCTCTTTTATCTGTATCTTTTGCAGTGATTTTTCAGTTATTTTTGTATTCTTATTTTCAAGTTTTGACCTGAGAATTGCGGCTTTTTCAGCTCTTTTCCTGAGTGAAATCTTTTCTTCTTCTTTCTTCTTGATATCCAACACAATCTTTTTCAGCTCAGAATCAATCTCATTCACCTTCAGATCTATCTCAGCAGATTCATGCTGCCGCTCTCTTTTCTGGCTGACAATCTCATCAAAGTCCGCAATTCTTGCCTCAAGCTCGACAATCCTGGACTTGAAGTCTCTCAGCCACATAAGTGCATTTTCCCTGATCCTCTTATACTTGTCAATGCCAAACACCTTTCTCAGGGTATCCAGCCTGACTTCTTTTTCCTCCAGAAGTATCTGCTTCATCTCTTCCTGCGGCATGTACACAGTATACCTATATATTAGTGACTTTGATTTTGTTAACATCTCCTCAGGGTAGCTCAGCACCTCAAGTATCTTGGACTTCAGTTCAATAGGAGTCCCTTCGGTCTTTTTCCCATCAATGATCACATATCCTGAATCCTGCACAATGCTGTTCTTGCTCCTCTTGAGATTTCGCCTTATGATCACAATTGTGCCATCTATATCCATCTCAAGCTCTACTTCACCCTTATTTTCTCCGTGGCGCAGCAATGAATTTCCTGATAATTCACCTCTTCTGATACCGAACAGGGCAAACTCTACTGCCAGAAGTATTGTTGACTTGCCTGATCCGATGTCTCCGCTTAGGAGGACACGCCCTTTTGGAAAGATTATCTTTTCAGAGATATAGCTTCGAATATTGAAAAGTCTTATTGAGAGAAGAATCATATTAATGCCAAATGAAAATGAATATAAAAAACTTTCGCAGGGACAAAATAAAACAAAACTATTTTATTCTTGCAGTGCCTGTGTCAGAATCTGTTCAATAATGCCATTATCACCTCCTACCCAGGATTCACCTGTATCATAATTGTCTATTCCCCAATACAGCTCCCTAAGTTTATGAGCTGTAGGCGAAGGATCCAAATCATGAGGATAGGTCGCCATTGTAATAATAATAAAAGCATGCTTGGATTCAGATGATTCTGTGCTTTCAGCCGGGTTATCATCTGGAATCTCAATAATCCCGGCTTCAACCTCTATTCCGCTATCACCACCTTCTTTCGAAATATATCTACCTCCAAATTCTTTTGCCAGAAAATGCAGGTTGGAACCATATTCATTATATTCATATCCAAGGGACAGCAAATCATAGGCTTTGATTCTCACTGGATCGCCAGGATCTTTTGAGTACATCCAAAAATAGTATTTAGCCATATCTCTAGGGCTAAGCAGGTTCTTGATACAATATTCTTTAGGAAAAATAATGCAGTTAAGATAATAATCATTATAATAGCAATAATTTGTTGACTCGTCCAGTTCTCCTTTAGTCGGATAGTCTTCGTAACCCCAGGGTTCCCATTTGTATAGTCCTGCATTTGTGGAGGTGCCAATAATATTTGTTGACCATTCATTGAAAAGCTCGATAGAGTTCAATTGTTGTTCAGGAAGAGACTGTTTCGTACCGCTATAGATGTATTCTGTGACCTGTGGGTTGAATTGATTTACATACCCAAGCACTCTGGATGTGGCTAGATTGTCACTTAATCTTATCATTTTGTATACGGATGTTTCTATGCTACCTTGTTCATGATCCCACTCTGTCACAGGTAGTGACCAGATATCTTCAGGTTGCTTGCCGATGTCTGAAGAATCCAGGTAATTCATGGTATCAAGGTAATATATCAAGATCGGTCCCTTTATTGCAGAAGCGAATCCAAGTGGTTTATCCGGCTGAATCGCCACCAAGATCTCATTTTTTGTTAGATCATAAATAAAAATTCCTATCTCATATCTAAGATTTTCAGCTAATCCATTCTCGCATTTGTCATTGACCCCAATTTTTGCAACAATTTCATTGTTATTATTTATTGCCTTGGCACTCAATTCATGGGACATAATGGGTATTGAACTGGCAGAATTCACAGTAAATACCGGTGTTGAAACAGGCGTATTTGGGATTGATGGTATAGGAGAAGGAGATGATACTACAGGCAATGGTGTTGTTGATTCTGCAGGTGGAGCAATTGGGTCACCACATGAAACTATAACTATCATCAATATCAACATTGCTAAGGTTTTTCTAAAAAACATCATATTCAATCATATGAAATATTTTGCTTAGTTAAATATTTTCTTTTCCTAGGTTTGGAGAAATGCTCTGCCATGCTTTAGAATTTCCACAAACCTTTCGCCGGTGCACTGTCCTTAATTCTCTTTCCTGTTGTTTTCCCAATACTTCCTGAATTTTTGCATCAGTTTTGGTGCTTCATCTTTCATGCCAAAGCCAAAAATTATCCCTATTGCAATCGAAAATCCCAGTGCGATAGCTGCAAGGATTATCAGGCATGCATAAATCAGATATTTGACTTCAAAACCAATCTCTTCAAGGGATATTAACATTATGAAAAAGACTATTATCGGCTTTGCAAAAAACGCGATGCTGTCAGCCAGGTGATGATTCAGGTTCCTTAGCCTGGATGATATGAATTCTGCAAAATAAAAACCAAAAATGACCATCAGGCTTGCCATGACAAGGGAGGGAGTCCACTTGACAAATTTAAGGATAAGTTCTGTCACTACACCAAAATCAGCCTGGGACAAAGCATGGCCAATGAATACTATAAAAATCCATGTAAAGGTGAAGCCTGCAGCAATCTCTGACAGTTTCATTTCTCCCATTGCCTGGTGCATTTTTTTCTTCTCTATGAAAACATCCAGCTTTATTATGTTCCTCAGGAGTTTCCTCACCAACCATGAAATTGACTTTGCAACCAGATAGCCCACTGCAACCATGACTATTGCATACATTAGCGCAGGGATTGCTTTCACAAAATTGAGGGCAGCATCTTCAAATGCATTGTAAGTGAGCTGAAATAGGTTCATGCAAATCATATTAGCACTTTCTTTTAAAAAATTTTTTATATTTTAGAGGCTTCTAAAAAACCTATGATCTCTGCAAAAGAAATGGCAAGGCTTGAGATTCTCTCTGAAAAATACGGTGTCACAAAGCTCATGCTGATGGAAAATGCCGGCAGGGGACTGTTCAAAGCATTGAGAAAAAGATACGATCTGATCAAAAAAAATATTCTTATCATCTGTGGTGCAGGCAACAATGGAGGAGACGGCTTTGTATTGGCTAAGTATCTGCATCAAGCCAGGTATGATGTGAAAATCTTGTTTTTAGGTTCAGTCGAAAAGCTGAAAAAGGAATCAGGATACAACTATTTTTTCCTTATGAGCAATATGCCCGAGGTCTTTGAAAACAATAAAGATGGTGCTCAGATCATCCTCAATGCAGATATAATAGTTGATGCCATGCTGGGAACAGGGATCAAAGGCAGAATTAGAGAACCATATTCTTCCATTATTGATGCCATCAATTCTTCAAATGCCACTGTTGTTGCAGTTGATATACCCACTGGTCTGGATCCTGATACAGGTGCAGTCATGGACAAGATTGTCCGCTTTGACACAATATATACTTTTCATGACCTGAAGCCAGGACTCATAAAATATGAGAAGGATGTAGAAGTGATTGATATTGAAGTGCCAAAAGAGGCTGTCCAGGAAGCTAAGTAGGTTTCAATACAAGCGTAGAAGCATGATAATTATCAACCAAATATCAGATTTTTGCATCCTAATATTGGATAGACACTGGTAATATGTTTTATAAGAAAAAGAGGCCTGACTATTGATCATTCTCTACAATAATATACACCATGTCATTCTTACGTGCAATTTCATCCAGTTTCACACCGACAGTCATCCCTTTTTCTGCTGAGCCAATTTTCCTGCCTTTGTCGATCTCAATAGAACCTATCTTCTGCATTATGCAACCTGTTGTGGGACCTATGATGACAAGTTCATCGCCCTTCCTGAATCCCTTGTCCTGCACTATTATATCAGCGACCCTGATATTCTTATAGAAATTAGCCACTTTCCCAACAAATACCTTCTTCTTGGTGTTCACTCCGCCATATTGGTCTGCAAAATCACTGTCCCTTGGCACTCCTCTATAGAATCCTTTTGAAAATCCCCTATTATATACAGTGGATAATTTTTCTTCTAGTTCCTCTTTGAGCTCATCATCAAGCTTACCTTCTTTGTAGGCGGTAAGTGCTCTCCTGTATGATTCGACAACAACCTTCACATAATCTGCTCCTTTTGTCCTGCCTTCAATCTTCAGGGAATCCACACCTGCCTCAATTATCTCATCAAGGAATTTGATTGAGCAGAGATCCTTTGCACTCATTACAAAATTACTCTCAAGAACCAGTTCTTTGTCTTCCTCTGTGTCATTGATTGTATAGCTTCTCCTGCATGGCTGGATGCAGTCTCCCCTGTTCGCTGACCTTCCATATAGAAATTGGGAAGTGAAGCAGCGGCCAGAGACAGCGACGCACATGGCTCCATGGACAAAGGCCTCAATCTCAATATCTGTATGCTGCCTTATCTCTTTTATCTGTTCAAGGCTGCACTCTCTTGCGAGAACAACCCTTTTTGCACCCAGAGACAGACATTGATTTGCAGCTGCTGAATTGCTCACTGACGCCTGCGTAGATATATGGAATGGCATACTGATTCTTTTACACTCTGATATGACTGAAAAATCCCAGCAGATGATTGCATCGACTCCTTCCTGTTTTGCAGAACTGACAATTCTTTTCACCAGTTCCAGCTCTTCCTCATAGATTATTGTATTTATGGTAAGAAATACTCTGACACTGTTTTTATGGCAGAATCCAACAATTTTTGGAAGCTCAGAGAGTTCAAAATTCTTTGCCGTTGCACGCATGTTCAGTTCTTTCACTCCAAGGTAGACTGCATCAGCTCCTGCATTGACTGCAGTTGTTAAGGTCTCCCAGTTTCCGGCAGGTGCGAGTATTTCAGGTATCTTTTTCTTGTCCATATTAGCAGGGAAAAGCAAAAAGAATTATAAAGTTTGTTGGACGAGTGTAACTATATTACAAAAAGTTAGGCAGA
>JAHIYL010000303.1 GCA_018815145.1 Nanobdellota archaeon
TATTCTGGTCTGTCTTCATATTGATTAGTGCATCCACAAAGCTCTGTGCTGATTCTGAATCAGCAAGTGAAGCTG
Organism: Nanobdellota archaeon; assembly: GCA_018815145.1. Classification (GTDB taxonomy): domain Archaea; phylum Nanobdellota; class Nanobdellia; order Woesearchaeales; family GW2011-AR15; genus WJJD01. The sequence continues at coordinate 76 of JAHIYL010000303.1, forward strand.
ATATGCTTTTTCTGTTTCTTGCCTGATCTGAAATCAGCATATATAGGCCAAACATGGTCAGGATAACAACTATCAAGACCACACCAAAAATCTCTGTCTGGGATTTTTTTGAATTTATTTTCAATATCATCCATATACCTCAATTGATAAGACTCCAAAATAATCAATATCTTTTATTGAATCCCTGAGTGTAACAGGAATCCTATATATGCTCTTTGCTCTATAATCAGTAATCGGATTATTATAGATTATGATTCCGGCTTTCCCTTGCCAGGAACTGTTCTGATCCCAAGATTTGGTCTCAGGACTTGGATTGTACTTTGCAAAGCTTATGACTGACTGGCCGAATATTTTCTTGTAGTAATTCACGTATTCCGGGTTTGCCTCAAGAATTTCTTTGAATGCAATTATCTTGTCGATATCGTAGCAATCGGCCCTGACAACATTATTTTCAGAGCACTGAAGTTCATGAATAAAGCTGATCTCCTGAAATTTCTTCATTGATTCAAGTTCAATTGTTCCCATCATGGTCAAATCATGTTCACCTTTCTGATAGAGCATGAAAAACAATAATGCCACCACAATTATGATGACTATTATCAACAGGACCAATGTATTTTCCATAAGGTTCAGCTGGCTTTTTTTGTTTGTTTTTTTCATTTTCAGTAAATCTCAGGGCACCCAGCTTCAATGACAAGCTTGTTATTGTTCTTTATACTCTGGCTGATAGAATCAACAGATGACAGGAGCGCAGAATCAATCTGCAAAACATTTTCTGTGGCTGTCTTCAGGTTATCAAGCTGCAGCAAAGTATCTTCATAGACTGAAAGCTTATCCTGACAATACAATGATAGGCCAACAGTGACGAGCTGAAGCCTCCTTGCCAGTACCACAGACTGGATTGAAAGCCTATCCATAACCTTCTTCATATTGCAACTATATGACTGCGCAGATTCTGAGTAAAGAATGGCAATCAATGTCACGTCATTATTGTAGTAAGCAATTCCTGTCATTTTCTTGTCTGAAAATGCATCTTCATCATATCCATTCTTTTGGTAGAATTCAACTTTTTTTTCAGCAGGATAAACCTTCATGAAAGTGACATCCCTGTCCGGCAGTCTGGAGACAGTCATATCGATTTTTTCAGGATCGTGCTCTGATACAAACCGGACTTTATAGTTATGATAATTTACAAAAAATTCACTGTCATCTTTCTTCTCGCTATTGATATCGGTTGGAAGATTATTTGCGAGCATATCTACGCTGTCTCCTCCGCTGGTGACGAATACATATGCAACCCTGGGACTTGTAAGATAAAGAACATAGTTGGACTTAAAAGGAAATTCAATTGATTCTGCATAGGTAAGGACACTTTCTTTCAGGATATTCGGTGAAAACAGAGGCATGTGCTCAATTGACTTACCTTCAAGACCGGAATCCTTTACTGAAAAATAATTACAGAAATCCTCATCACTATCCACTTCAATTGAAAGACCATGCAAAGCAAAGGAATATTCATATTTTTCATTTTTCTTGACATTCGACAGTGTCTCTGCAATATAATTTGATGCTGTATAAGAAAATTTCCCGTCGATTGATCTTTTTATTGCGCTGTACACTGAAAATGTTGTGATTATTATGACAGTACCTATAAGAATTACAAATATCCAGCTGAACTGGATAGCAACAGCCCCTTTTTTATGTTTTTTCATACTCTACTATATCCGTTAAGAAGATAAGAATATAAAAAATTTATTGTTTATCCTTCATGTCTGTTCTAAGCCTGAATAATCCTTTAATAGTGTCCCCTGCCATGAGTGGGAGGTTTTTTAGGTTCAGTCCTTTTTTTTTGTCCTGCCTGTCAAAGAATGCAACAGGCACGCTCTTGACAGAGTATCCTTTCTTGATTGCCCTGACAAGAATCTCAACAGAGATCGTATATCTCATGATCCTTGTCTTCCTAAGAATATCATCAAGTACATTTTTATGTATGATCTTATATCCTGAATTGAAATCATGCAGAGGTATCAGAAAAAAAGCAGATATCATGATCCTTTGGCATGAACTGATGAATTTCCTCGCGCAAGAATCCTTTCTCTTTGAACGAAAACCGCTTATTATATCATAGTCATTTTCATGCTTCATCAGTTCCCAGAAATCCCCGGCAATATGCTTTCCGGACGAATCCGAATAAAACACAGTATCATTCCCGGCAATTGACAATGCTTTTTTAAGTGCTCCTGCATATTTCAGGTTTTTCTTTCCCTCAACAACCCTAATATCCAATTTTTTGGCAAGCTTTCTGACGATTTTTGGTGTGGAGTCCGTCGGGCAGTCAAGATACAGGATGAATTCAGACCCTTTAGGGAGGCAAAGATAGATTTCCTGATAATATTCCTCAACAACTCTTTTGATATGAGAGGCCTCATTATAGGCAATCATAACTATTGAGACTGGTTTTTTTGTGTATTTTTTCATCCTAGTTTTTCAAAAAGATCCAATGAAGACCTTATTGCCTTGTCCATATCCAGATATCTGCCTTCTGCCAGCCTTCCCGCAAAAAATATATTTTTGAGCTTATCGGCTTTTTTCCTGTACATACCAATTAGCTCCAGGTTCTCCCTTGTCTGCACAGGATATGCAACAAATCCTTTCTCCCATGAGGGATATTCTTTTGCTATGACTGATTCTGTGCTTTTAATGTTAAGGAATTTGTTGAATTCTGTTATCCTTGTATATGGATAGTGCAGACTCGGGTAATTTATCACACTATTTTTTTGGAACGGATTTTTTTGGGTATCAAATCTGAATTCAATGTTCCTGTATAGTATTTCTCCCTCACTGAATCCAAAAAATGAATCTATCCTGCCTGTAAATATCAGGAAGTCATATGATACTACATCTCTGCAACCAAAAAAATCTGTTTCAAGATGTACATCACAGTCTTTCAGCATTTTTTCAATAATTTTTGAATAACCCTGCTCAGGTATCCCCTGATATTCATCATTGAAATATGCATCAATGTCATTTACTACAACAGGGACTCTGTCAAGGACACTCCTTTCCATTTTTTCAGGGTCAATATCCCACTGCTTTTTTGTGTAATTAAAAAAAATATTGGAATAAATGAAATCACCCAGTTTTCTGACATCCTTATTTTTGTCATGCATCAGTTCAAAGACTGATATCCTTTTGTTGAGTCCATATTTTTTTATGAGCAGATCCTTATAATTTTTATATTGCAAATCATCAAAGCATATTTTGATGGAGTTCAGGTTAAACGGGAGCGGTACAAGCTTCCCATTGATATCGGCAAGCACTTTATGCCTGTAAGGATGCCAAGAGGTGAACTGAGAGATGTAATCCCATACTTCTTTGTCAGACGTGTGGAATATATGCGGACCATATTCCTGCACATACCCTATCCTGTCAATTCTGTCATGGCAATTTCCACCAACATGGTTCCTTTGATCAATGACCAGGACCTTTTTTCCTTTTGATGCCAGTCTTTCAGCAATTGTTGCACCTGAAAATCCTGCACCGACAACCAGATAATCATATTTTTTCAACATAGATATTCACTTGATCTCATAAAGATATATGGGTTCTTTTTCTTTATCATCATGATGTTGTTTTGCCAGATACTTAAAAAAAAATGAATCAGTTCTTCCTAAATACTGCTCTTTCAGTCCTTGCTCCATTGCCTGGATTGAATCAGGATGTATGTCATTTTTTGGAGTTGAAAGTGAACGCTGCATTTCCATGATAGGAGTAAATGCGCCAATAACAAGCAAGGCTATCAATGCGGCCTTTTCCAGTGATCTGTTTTTTTTTGAGTCCATGAACATGATGACAGATATGCAGATGAAGAACAATGCAGGGATGGATGCCCTCATCACGAGGTCATTAGCAGCTCCAAATTTTAAGAACAGTATGCAGAACAAGAAAATTGCAGATACTGTCAGCCAGGATCTGTAAACCTTATTTGTCCGGCAGATTTTTCTCATGAAAAAAATATAAGCTCCTGCTTCAAGCATGAAAAAAAGTGGCAGCAACAATAGTGTCTTTCCAAGCCCAAGACTCTCCCAGATGAATGACAGCTGAGAAGAACCATTGGATGAAAGAAAAAATAGCCCAACAACAGACAGCAGAGTTCCTGCTCCAACAATATTCTGGAAAGTCCTGGTTTTTTTTATCTTGTTATTGAAAAGTGCAAGAAGTACAAATGGCAGAAGTCCGATTGAGATAAATACTGACCATAGCGGGCTTAGAGCCCATAAAAAAACAAAATTTCTGCTGTTTTTGCATATCATCGATTCAAAGATTATCATGGCAGAGATAAGCCATCCTCCCAATGCATGCTGTGGAACCCAAAAGAGGAGTGTTGCATTTGAGGAGAATTGCCAAATAAACCTGCCAACCCACCATTCCAAATGATCTGTGATGACGAAAGTGTGATTTTGGAAAATATTGCCGATAATATCCAATCCGCTGAAGAACAGGAAAATCAAAACAGCCCATATTGCCCGTTTTCCTGTGATGACAGATATCCAAGCTACAATGAACCATAGTCCTAACAATGTCCAAAAAAAAATGAATATTTCTGCTATTCTGAAACCAATTAATTTGCCGACGACTGATGCTGGCAGATAATATGCAATATAGTAGACCAACGGGACAGCTTTTCCATTGTCTTCATAATAGACAGGAAAGTCTCTGTTGATCATATCGCTCAGCATAGCGTTATGCTTGATGTAGTCAAAGTTTTGGTACATGAAATTTCCTGCACCGGACAGTATCACAAACAGTATGAGAATAAGAAGTATTCCAGATTCCTTAAGAAAAGACACCCTGACAATTCTTTTATTTGGAGGCACAAGTTCTGTCCTTAAAAAAAGATAAAGAGAATACCACAGGATCAATATAAGGATGATGCTGTATATGGGTCTGAGATATGATACCAGAAAAATTATGATCGGAATTGAAAGATACGATGCAGAGACAAGCCGCAAATAAAAAATCAGGCTTTTCGCCCGGATGTCAATACCGACACTGAAAAATTTGGATATTCCCTTATACATCTGCAATCAATGATTGAATTTTTTAATTATATATACTTTTTTATTTTGGTGCAAGAAAATATTTAAAAAGGATATGACTCTTTTCATGTTATAGAATGATTTCAAGAATTAAAGGCATGCCTGACAGGATTTTTAAAGTAATTTTTTTGATGATAATACTCTTTTCAATACTTGTCAGATTCTACAGCCTTGACAACATCCCTCTTCATCATGATGAGGCAGTGTATTATTCCCACTATGCAAAACCCATTATGCAGACTGGCAGCGCAAGGTATCTTGGTACTGAATATCATGGCCTATTCATCCATTACATTGTTGCTTTATCAATGATGATCTTTGGAAAAAGTGTCTGGGCAATGCACTTTCCGGCAGCATTATTCGGAGTCTTGACCATCTGCCTGTTAATTTTTTTAAAAGAACATATCGGAAAGATTGGTGTATTGGTCTCAGCTGCTTTTTTGGCTGTATCCCCTACCTTTGTATTCTATTCAAGAAGATATCAGCCGCATTCGTTCTATATCTTTTTCTTATTATTGTTCCTTATCCAGATGTTAAGGTTTGTCAAGGAATTTAAGGTTAAAGATCTATATCTTTTATCAGTTTTGCTTGCAGTCCTGATAAATATATATGAGACAATAGTTGTAGAATTATTCATTGCAGGATTATTCTGCTATGTATATTTATTTTTGAAAAAAGAAGAGACTAAAACCATTGTACAAAAAATAAGAAGAATTAAGTTTATGAATGTTTTGCTTGCAATAGGAATATTTGTTCTGGTGTTCAGTATTATACACACCTGCCTCTTCTTTAGAATAACTAATTTTGGCCCTCTTTTCAATGCTTTTACAGATATTTCGCAAAAGACAGTCTCAACAGGACACAACAAGCCATTTTTTTATTTTATTTTGTTGGCTATGAAAATAGAGATTGGAGCCTTAATTGCAGGTACACTTGGATTTCTCTTTTTCAGGAAAAAGGATTTTTCAGTCTTTGTAATATTTTTCACAATAATGAATACATTGATATTCAGCCTCATAAGCTACAAGACAAACTGGATGCTGACATTGGTATTGTTTCCCTGGATTATTTTGGCTGGTATTGCAGCTGATTTTATCTTTAGCAAATATCATAAAGCAAGATTTTTTTTTGTTATGTTTATTACATTGTTGATCGGGATAAATCTCTTTTTCAGCATCCAGCAGAATCACGTATATGCCAATGATTTTGATAAGAACAAAATAGGTTATGTTGAGACAAGTATTGATGTAGACAGGCTTATGGAGGACCTTGCAGAGATGGGAGCAGATAAAGAGACAAGGATACTTGTGACACTCTCAGATTCATGGCCGCTTCCATATTACCTTGAAAAATATGCAGATGAGTATATCAAGGTTGACAAACTGGATTTTGATGAGTATCCTGACTATGATATTTATATTGCTGAAGAAAATCAGATTGACAGACTGCCTCAGGGATTTGACAAGCAAAGATATGAATTGAGAGAAAACTATTATTTAGTGCTATTGAAAAGAAAATAAAAAAAATGCTCTAACAGGCTATGCAGCAGTCATTCGGACATCCGTCCTTATCAGGATTTTCACATAATCCAAGACCAGCGCAATCAATCCCGCATCTTCCGCCGTCTAATTCGCACCTGACCGCATCACATTCAACGCAGCATTCTTCAGGACAGCCCTGACTTCCACCGCTATAGGCTATGCAATTACCATCGCAAGTAGCTCTGCAGATTCCAATACCATTTTTTTCTCATGCAGGTGCAGTCGAAGGTGTTGGTATTGGAGGATTATTTGAACAGGTGCAACAAATTTTATATGAATCACATCCATGGTCACCTTTCTCCCCTATGGTACCACTACATTTGGGATCCGCTTCGCAATCCTGTGGTAATCTACAATAATATCCTTGAACTATATTGGTACAAGGCGTATCTGTACTAGGTGTAGGTGTGGGTGCTGCGCCTGTAGGGCATCTACAGCAGACATCTGAGCATCCAAAAGATTCAAAAGTCAATCCCTCGCATGATGCTCCTTTGTTGGAACACTGAAGTGCAGAAAGGCATTGGTAAGAGTATTCATTGGTTGACAATGTTGCACACAGTGGAGAGTCTGGTGTTGGTGTCGGCGTTGGTGTCGGAGCCGCACCATCATAACAACAGACAAACCCAACTGAACAACCTTCATGTCTAGTATCACCAGGACACAAAGAGGCGTCTACTTCGGGAATGCATGCAGGACAATCAGATTCTGTTCCAGGAGTAGGTATTGGAGCCGGTGTGGTTCCGGGATCAACAGCACCTGCCGGTTCATTTCCTGCAGCACATTTACAGCAGTACGGAGCAGAGAGCGGGCAATCCGGGAACTCACATTTATCTCCTAAAAGTCCAAGCATTATACCTGTATCTTCATACATCCCGCTGCATGTGCAGGATGGGACACAGGTTATGCTGATTCCTTCACGCTTTGTCCAGCTTTCACATGTCTTTGTCTTATCTGTGGCACACATTTGTTGTCCAGTTCCTCCGGCAGCTCCCCCTGCACCTGAACCACCTGCAGATCCACCTGGACATCTGCAGCAAACAGAGCCTGAACCACAATCTTTTGGATACAGCCATGTAATGTCTCCTTGTTGTCCTAGTTCATCTCCGTATTGTCCCGTTATTGCACCTCTGCAAGGACACGTAAGTCCAGACACACATGATTCAGTGAATGGCAATTCCGTTCCATAATCATTATATGTCCTTGAACCTTTTCCGCAGGACTTCCCTGTCAAACCGGCACCTGCCTTAAGGTGACAGCATGTACCGGTTTCCTCTCCAATATGACATTCACCTGATAATTCTGCATTCTCAGTCGGACACTTTGTTGTATCTGTCAAGCATTCAACTGAATCATAACCATCTAAAATATCACAGTCACCTTGGCTTTCACTAGCTGCACATTTGCAGCAGATAGGTTCAGATGGTTTTAGGCAATTAGGAGGACCAATTGATATAGGACCCACAGGATAACCATCACCTGGTAAGGCTCCGGGTGGAAGACCTTCTTCTGTACATGTGCACTCAGCAACACAGCTTGCAGTAGTCGTTCCTTCAGTTCTGGCAATATTTGCTGCTTTCTGGCATGCTTCATCACTGAAACTACTCAATGTGTTTAGGCAATTTGGCAGATTTGCATTCAATGGGTCGTTCTGTTCTAAGCACTTACCGCATTGATCCATACCAATACCTGTAAAATCATAACCAGAAGCTGTTTTTTGACATATCATACACTTAGTGCCGCCATCTTCCAATTTGAAAGTGCAGGGATGCAAGGCATCCTCAAGGATGCCCAGCCTTCGGACATTGAGGACCTGGTTGCCCTCAACGCCCTGTACAGGCCGGGGCCTATGGCCTATATCCCCCAGTTCATCGGCTGCAAACGCGGAAGACAGCCCATAAC
>JAHIYL010000304.1 GCA_018815145.1 Nanobdellota archaeon
AATAATATTACATATATATCATGGCTGGACCAGAACCAAAAGAAGGTGATAGTAATTCTTATGATAGTTTCTACAAGGGTTACAAGAAAAAAATACAGGATGAATTTGGTGAACAAGACCAATCCCCTAAACTAGATTCAGGCATGATCTCCAATGAATATCTTGATTTTAAGGAACAATATATGCCTTCTCATTTTTCAATCTATGAAAAGGCATGCAATCTGTCTGAAAAGATACTGAAACTTACACCGGATCCAAAAAAAGCGCAGGAAATCAAGGATTCAACTGATATCTGCCATCTGAATGTCACTCCGACAGGAGTTGTAAGTTTCTCAATACTTTTTCCGATGCTGTTCTTTCTTACAGGATTCATTCTTTCGATGGTCATAAGTGTATTTTCAGGTGGAATAAATACTTTTTTTGTTGGCTTTTTTTTGATAAGTGCAGTAATCATGATTTTTCCTCTGACTAATCTTCCTTTTATACTTTCAAACAGCTGGAGGCTTAAGACAAGCAACCAGATGGTTCTTTGCATATTTTATGTTGTATCATATATGAGGCACACCTCAAATTTTGAGATGGCTGTAAAATTCACATCAGATCACCTTGAACCACCTCTATCCCTTGATCTAAAAAAGGTTTTATGGAATGTAGAGACTGAACATTTTGAATCGATCAAAGAGTCTTTTGACGCATATCTTTTGAGTTGGAGAAAATGGAATAATGAATTCGTTGAAGCAATACATATCGTCGAGAGCTCTCTCTACGAGCCAACTGAAGAAAGACGTGTTGAGATGCTTGAAAAAGCTCTATCACTAATCTTAGAAGAAACATATGAAAAGATGCTTCATTTTGCGCAGGAACTGAAGAGCCCCATAACAATGCTCCATATGCTGGGAATAATCCTTCCTATACTTGGTCTCGTTCTCCTTCCTTTGGTAGTTAGCTTTATGGAAGGGATAGAATGGTATCACATAGCTATGATGTATAATGTTGCCCTGCCCATCGGCGTGTTTTATATGGGAAAGATGATTCTTTCAAAAAGACCTACCGGATATGGTGAGACGAATCTTACTGATAAAAACCCTAAATTAAAGAAATTCAAAAATATCATTCTTAATGCTGGTAAAAAAGAGATTATTTTATCACCCTTAATTGTCTGCATAGTATTGTCCTCTATTTTGTTTTTGATAGGTATTTCTCCAATTCTGATCCACGCATTTGACTCAAGTGAAGAAAATGCATTTGATGTGATAATAACAAAAGGCGATAAATTAGAAGTTATCAACACATTCTACCAAGCACGCGCCACCAAATTTGCCTTGTTAGGATATAAGCACAGCAAGTATTCAAATGAAAAAATAATCGGTCCATTCGGTATTGGTGCTTCAATTCTAAGTCTTTTTGTAACTCTGGCATTTGGCCTTGGAATAGGTATATATTACAAATTTACAACAAAATACTTAATAGTAATCAGAGACAAAACCAAAGAGCTGGAAGCAGAATTTGCCGCTGCCCTTTTTCAACTTGGAAACAGGATTGGTGATGGGCTTCCTGCTGAACTAGCCTTCAGCAAAGTAGCCGGCCTAATGGCAGACACACCTTCAGGAAAGTTTTTTCAGGTTGTGAGCGACAACATCACAAATATGGGCTTTGGAATTGATAAGGCAATCTTTGATCCACAAGAAGGTGCACTCACACAATATCCTTCACAGCTCATAGAAAGTTCAATGAAAATTTTTGTTGAATCCGCAAAAAAAGGACCTAAAATTGCCTCGCAGGCTCTTATTAACATATCCCTGTATATTCGAGAAATACATAAGGTTGATGAAAGGTTAAAGGATCTTATGGCAGAGATAATTTCCAGCATGAAGACACAGATCGGTTTTCTGACGCCAGCAATATCCGGGATTGTCATTGGAATAACATCTATGCTCACAAGTATACTCAATACGTTAAGTCAGAATATAACTCAAATGACAAGTGGAGAAGACGGGGGAGTTTCCATGGGAGGAGCGGGCGCTCTTATGGATATGTTTGGCGACGGCATCCCAACATTTTATTTTCAGATAATTGTAGGACTTTATGTAGTTCAGATAATTTATATTCTCACAGGTCTTGTCAGTTCCATCCAAAACGGTGTTGATGATTTGGCTGAAAAGAACATGCTTGCAACAACAGTCACAAATGGAACAATGATGTATGCTGCAATCTCTTTAGTAATCATGTTGATATTTAATTCTATAGCTGCAATGGTACTTGGCGGTTTCAGTCTTTGATATTGAGTAATTTACGTTCTAATAAATCTTTATTATGCACTGGTCACTGGACATATGCTCGCCAAACTTATATATGAAATCACCCAATCGTTTAGTAGTTAAAGCAATGGTGATTTATCTGTGAAATTTGACTTATCTCGTGTTGAGTACAGTGCATATGATCAAAATATCTATGTTTTTGATGAAAAAAATTATGATAAGAGAACAAAAAATACAAACTTTGAGCACAGACTAAGATTAAGTGGACGAAATAACCTTAGTCATTGGATGAAATTAATTGGATTTAGGAATAAAAGACAGCTAAACAAACATAAGGAATATTTGAATTCAGGTACAACTGATAAAAAAATTGGTAGACCTTCAAAGAAATTGAAAACAATGGGACGGCTGGAATTTGAATCCAGGACACCTACGTCTTCAGCGTAGTGCTCTTTCCTGCTCAATTTTATTTGATATCTAATTGAGTCCCAGGCTGAGCTACCGTCCCGCACTATTTTCAAAAGAAGTTTAAGAGTATATATATTGTTTTTGGTTTTAAATCGTGTTTGTCCTCTAATTAAATTGATAAAATCAAATCTTTAATCCCCTTTCTTCAATAAAAGCATTTAAATACTCAAATTGAATATCCAATTGAGGTGCATTTCATGACTACAGAAGATAAAAGGATAAACAGGATAATCAATAATATAAAAACAGATGATATGAAAAGGCTTGGGTTTATTTCTCCTGTTTTTTCAGATTTTTGGATGCTGGGACCATCCGCAAAATTAAAAGCCAGGGCTAAAGGAGGGTTCAAGCTTGGTCACCTTGTCCATTATGCTCGGGAGAGGGATCAGATGTATCTCGAACCCGAAGATATTACCGGTGCTCCGTACAGGGCTGCAAAACACAGGAGCGACTGCTCAACTGAAATAGATTTTTGCGGAAAACTGATACTTCCGTTTCCCATCTTTTCTGCAAATATGGAATGTGCAACAGATTCAGAGATGGCAATAAACCTTGCCCTTATGGGCGGGATTGGTGTCATCCATCAATTCCAAACACCTGATGAGCAAAGAAAAGAAATTGAAACTGTAAAATCTATCAGTTTGAATAAAAGCAAAAAAGAGATCAAAAAAATTATTGAAAACAACCAAAAAGCAATAGATCAAAATCTTCGCAGACGAATAAATATGAGTAATAACAATAGGGTCATTATTGATGAACGAGAATATGAACCCGCTGCAGATAAAAATAATTGCCTTGTTGTTGCTGGATCAACAGGTATCAAGAATCCGGATTTTTCAGAGAGGATTGACGCAATAATAAAAGGTGGAACAGACATGGTTGTGCTTGACACTGCACACGGACATTCTGGGTCTATGATTGAAGCAATAAATGAAGCAAAAGAAGTCATCATGAACCTTAAGGATAACTATCCAAACATCCTTGTCCTGGCTGGCAATGTAATCACTGCAAAAGGAGCTTATGAACTGCTTGAAGCTGGAGCAGACGGCATAAAAGCAGGTGTCGGTCCGGGATTCAATTGCATAACAAGAAAGGTGACAGGGTTTGGTATACCGATGATTTCTGGTCTTTATGAAATATCTCTGGTAGCTAAGTATTTTGAAAAAAAACACAACAGAAGAGTCTTTGTGGTTGCTGACGGCGGAGTGAGCGAACCTGGAACAGCATTAAAGTATTTTGCCACAGGTGTACAGGGAATAATGATTGGAACCTATCTTGCACAGACCTCTGCCAGCCCTTCATACAAGACCACATTCAATAAGAAAAAATGCACAATAAAGACATATGGCAGTGCAAGCGACAGGGCAAAACAGCATCAGAAAAGGCCTTTATGGGACACCCCCGAGGGGATTGAGCGTGAAGTTCCTTTTATAGGTTCTACAATCCTGGAGATTGCCCGACTAATTACAGGATGCCAGTCAGGCCTTTCTTATTCTGGGACAAACCCTGAAGGTTATACTGACTTTGCGACACATGCCAGATATTCCAGGTGGGTGAAAGTGTCTTCACAGTTCTCCAGAGGCGGGAATTAGTTTTTTTCAACCTATTGGTTTAAATATTATAAACAAAACCATTATATATTAGTTATTTAAAAGTAGCTACATGTCAGATTTTAATGGTATAGATGTGCCTTTTGAAAAAGAAAAAATTGTAACATATTTAAGAGAAAATTATTTTCAAAAAGGGAAGATCACTAAGTCTGCTGACTTTGAAGAGATTCTTTCCCACGTATTGACTGGATATCAGGACCATAAGAGCGATATAGAAAAAATTCTTAATGCTGCCGATGTACCTGAGATGATCTCTCTTAACAACCACCATTCACCTGATAACAGCATAGAAACAAAGATACTTGACCTGACAGGAGTTGACGGATCATTCAAGTTCTACGAAGCACTCGGTTTGATTGCTCTGAAAGCAGAGATGGGGGAAGAAGCACTCAAAAATCTTGGAGCTATCGCGAGCACTGGCAACAAGGCGTATTCCACGCTGCTGATGTTGAGAAGGCTCGGTGTTGATCCAAAGGATTTGCCATTTGTCTATATTGCAGATCTTCCTGAGACAGAATGCAAGATAAGACTTCTTAAAAAGGCAGCCAGAGGCAATGTCAAAAAAATAAGGACTGTCAAAGGTGAAGGAATCAAAGACCCCTACCAGAGAGCAAAAGACTATGCTGAAAAATGGAAAGAAAATCACTCTGAAGAATATGACTTCAAAAAGGTTGACAGATTGTATAAATCCGGAAGCATGGCTGGTGTCATTGGCCTCGCACTCAAGCTATTCATAGAGAATGGTGTTCCTGACTACTATATCCAAGGCACCAGCGGAGGACTTGGTCCTATTGCATTCTATCTTGCATCTGAACTTTATGCAGAGGCAAGAAAATCCAGCGGAGATACAGATTATATTAATCCTTTACATGTGGTGCTTGCCCAGTCAGAAAACAGCATGCCCTTTGGTATGATAGGTCCAGGCATTCAGGATTATGACTCAATGGTTCATCATGCGGATGAACACTACCAATCTGTTGGAGCAGGAATAAATCAAGTGCTTAAGACAAGGTTGCCTAGCAGGCAGTTTTTCGATTTTTTTGTCGGTCTTTACAACAAGCGAAGGATGAAAGTCTATCTGGTCTCTGACATTGAACTGGGATTTACCAGAAGACATGGTTTTGAGGATGCCTCCTGTAGTGCACTTGTTGCATATGACAAGGCTACAGATGGTTCAACAGGCAATAGATACATCAAAAATGGGACGGTCTGGATCTCTAATACTGGAAACAATCAGTAAACCGTGCCTCAAGCCCCCATTTCAGCCCATGTTGTACTTAAGAGTCTTTTTCAGGTTCTTTGTAAGAAACTCCCTCTCTTCAGAACCATATACTCTCAGCACCATATACTTTCCTTTTGTCTCATCTTTCCTGACAGTGTATTCTTTCACAACAACATTTGCGACAATCTCCCACTCCAGATTCACTAGATCGATAGGTATCTCTATAGGATACAATCGCTCTTCTTTTTTCAAGAATTTGTATTCTCTGCCTGGCTCAAGGTTTTTTTCATCCAGTCCCTGTTCAGGCTTCAGCTTCAATAGCCAGTTGAATTCTATCATCTGCCCCATTTTATTTTGACTTGAAAAATTTATTTTTTCACATATACTTTTTCCATTATGACCGGTTCAACAGGGACTTTTTCATAAGGTCCGACTGTCTTGGTTGGAACCATCTTTATTGCATCCACAACATCAAAACCCGATACTACTTTTCCAAAGACTGCGTATCCAAAATCCCTAAATCCATTGTCAAGAAAAGGATTATCTTCAACATTTATAAAGAACTGGCTTGTTGCACTGTCGACATCCATTGTCCTTGCCATTGCCAGGGTATATTTCACATTCTTGAGGCCATTGTCTGCCTCATTCTTTATCGGCGCCTTTGTATCCTTCTCATTCATCTCAGGATCAAATCCTCCGCCCTGGATCATGAAGTCAGGCATGACCCTATGGAAGATTAGCCCGTTATAATATCCTTCCTCAACATAAGCCAGAAAATTTTTTACTGATATCGGTGCTTTTTCAGAGTATAACTCTGCTTCAATAGTGCCTTTGTTTGTCTCAATCACAATAATTGTATTAGTCATTTTATCACCTATATCATTGATAATCTTATTTTCACTAGTTATTGTCTTGATGAAAATAATCAATAGAATTAAAATTATCAAAGACAATATAATTTTGTGCAGTGTACTTTTCTTAATCCTAATCTCCTTGCTCTTTTTTGTCATTATTTTTACCTTTAATCAACAATCTTCAAGAATCTTCGTAATTTACCAAGATTATTGTTGATTATCAGATCATAAGAAAGATTTATCTCTTTTTTGTATCTCATCACTGCCATATCTTCAGCCAAATCAGTTGCTATATGCGCATCACTGTTTATGATAATCATATGCTTATGCTTTTTTATCACTTCAACCATCTTTTTGGTTCTTTCCAGCATATCCGGAGCAAGATCAAAATGATAGCCAAATTTGGAATTGTTAAGCTCCAATAGTTTGTTATACCTGACCGCTGCTTCTGCTATCTTCACTGAATCTACGAGAAAATTAGAGATTGGATGGCTGATGATGTGAATGTACGGGTTTTTCATTGCATTGACAATAGCAGATGTATTTTTGTTGATATTTTCTTTTTCCATGCCATAATGTATTCCTGCAAGCCCATAGTCAAGATATTTAAAATTCTCTTCATCCATATCAAGTGTGCCTTTCTCGTCAATGATATTGAGCTCAGCACTCATGAGTATCCTGACTCCAAATAGCACTTTTGGAACTCTCTTAAAAACACAGTATGCTCCTTCAGGATAGCTGCCCGGAGTAGATGGTCCATGCGTAGTAATACCCAGTATCTCAACTCCTCTTTTTGAGGCTTCCTTTGCCATCTCAAGAAGCGTCGATAGACCATCTCCAGAATTGACAGTATGGGTGTGGAGGTCGGCTTTTAGCATTAATCTCTGGAAATTGATGAAATTTATAAAATTTATCACGTAATTCAATAGTGTGAATCCATCAGCTGAAGAGGACATTTTTGATATTGGAAGCAGATTCCCGCGGAAGCAGATTCAGTTTCTGAAATATCAATAGGCTGTTCCATGTGTGGTCCTGCAGAATGAAATTTCCCTGTTCATCAAATGTATGGAATGCTCCCTGGCCAAGCGGCAGGTTGATGACTTCAGGCATTATCTCTTTTTTGCGGTATTTTTCATATTTTTCAAGATAATTACGATAGACAAACAGTCTTTCACCCTGGGGATTGCCGTAGCTGTCCACAGTCACATACATATCATCACTCACAAAAGAAGCATATACAGGAATACATGGCCAATGCTCTTCACATTCATAAAATGGAATATCCTTTGTGTCTGCTTTAACATAATTTTCTCTAAATTCTTCTTCACTTGTTTTTGTTCCTGTGTACACATAGTCAAAATCAGGCGCATAAATGATTTTGCCTGCTTCAATACTGTTGAATCTGTCCAGTTTGAAAGCTATAATCCTCTTGTTGCCAAATCCGACATCATAAAAACCATCAACAACAAACAGGATTCCATTGCTGTCAATATTCAGAGTGCCTGGATTGCAGAGTGTATTTTTTTGGGGGATTGAAACAAATTTATGATATTTGCTGTTTTCATCAGATGGATATCTTCTGTCAAATTGATCCACCTCATTACACCATTCACCTATTTTTGTTCCTTGGCCCAGCACAACATCAACATATGGTTTATCAGACATCATCTCCCTGACACGGAGGACCTTATTTCCATTATGATCAGAGATCCAGAGCGCATCTGAAGTTTTATCATATACAATTCCCATGGGATTAAAGGAACCCATTTCCTTGCCATTATCTGCCCAATATAATTTATCAATAATCTTAAGATATGGCTGCTCATCATAATTTATGGGAAGCTTATAAACAACTATCCTGTTTGTTGAAGCTACATATAGAAGCTGATTCCTGACATCAACTGTCTGCTGTGTCACCCCATCCAGATAATCCCCTGTTATTACTGAATCAGCCAATGCTCCATCAGATGCGCTCAGATAATCATTCCAGACCAACAATCTATTATTCCTTCCGTCTGAGACGATCAATTGCCTACAGAATCTGCTGAATCCAAAAAAATCACTGACACCTTTTCTGGTGACCATGTTTTTCTCATTTCCCAAAAAACCTGCATTAGGTTTCAGCAGCTTGATTGCTTCCTTTGTCTCTGATTCGATTCCTTCAATATATTCCCGATTATTCAGAGAAAAGACAGTAACCTCATTGTTTCCATTGGAAGGAATATAAATATTTCCACTTGAATCAAACCCAATTCCTCCATCGGGCTGACGCAGCCATGCATGCGGAAAATTTTCTTCCATCATTCCTCCTTTGTTCTTCAAATCATAGTTTCCGGATGCTGATGGTTTTCCGATAACTTCAACAATCTCCCCATAGGTCTTGCTGCCGGACATGGTGTCAATTCTCACAGCACGATGATGGCCTCCATCCATCACCCAGATGTGCCTTTGGTTGTATGGATGAAAGTTCATGCCCCGCGCCCAAAGAAGCCCTTTTTCTATATCTTCTGACTGCATAAACACTTCACAGGATATCTCTTGTTCATCATCCTCTTTGCACTCCCCTTCATTATCATCATCATTTGGACACTCATCTTCATCTGCATATTTTGGCTCTTTTATTCCTGAGATTTTGATGAGCCTTGATTCTTCATTATTATCAAGCACAAAGACATTGTAGTCCATATCAACCAGGATAGAGTTTGGGCGGTTCAGTTTGATATCTCCTTTTTCATCAGTGCATTGAGTTATCTTCAAATCACTGGTTTTTGATATGTCTCCCAATTCTTCATCAAAAGGATACCTCATAATCCCATCATACCCAGTATCAGTAACCCACAGTTCCTTTCGGCCGTCTTTTTCAAATATATATGCACCTGCCTGAAAAACATTTGCACTCCAATCCAATTTCAATTCAGAGTTTTCCTTTGTATCAAATGACTCCTGTCCCCACACTGCATCAGCTGTTGTATCACCTGAACCAGGCAGATCTTTCTTTGTTTCAAATGGTGAATTGAATCTCAGGACCCTGTTATTATTCAGGTCAGGAACATACAGATTTCCATCGCTGTCTAATGCCATCTGGATTGATCTTGGTGACTCGGTCAGGCTTATCACATCAGGATATGGGATAAATGACAATGTCTTTTTAGTAGGATTCATGGATTTCCTGTTATCATTGTTGGATAGTCCGCTGTCAAACCGGTCATCCTGGCCAATCACTATGGTAGGATAGATCTCCGGGTCCATGATGCATTTATTTCCAGTTCCACAGTCACTTACAATTGTGCACCCTTTTCCATTTGAAATGAACTCAATTTCTCCAATACCTGCTGCGAAGTCACCTTTCGGATCTTCTTCTGAGTTGATGCTCTCTGACTCTAATATCAGCCGGGTTATTTTCTTATCCTTTGTTTTCATTTTATTGAAGTTGAAATATACAGGAGTAGTGCCTTTATCAAAATCCAGATACAAATCTTCAGAAATCATCTTTTTTGTATCAAGTGGTCCAACCCTTTCTATGCTTCCATCCTCATATTCAAATGTCAGCAAAATTTTGGCTATATACCCAAAGCACGCTCTGTCATACAGAAACATCCCTATAAGGTCAGTATCTTCTTTGATTTTTAAATCCAGTTCAATTTTTTTAGCATTGCTCAAGGCAGCATATTCTCCTTGGTTACATGCTCCCTTTTCTCCATCAAATATGTTCTCTATTCTAAGATAATCTGCATATTCAGCACTGTAGGTATTTATAATAGGGGCATCACTTCTCTTTAGACAATATCCAAGATGGTCAAAACCCAGTATACGGTTGTTCTCCGAATCCATGACATATACATAATCAGGGGTTGATTTATCATTTGTGTCAACAATCACCCCTCCGGGATAATAAGCTTTGTTTGGCACAATTGTATTTGATGTTGTATGAAGATAATCCGGCTGACCAATGATTATGTCAGGAATCAACTCAGAATACTCATCATAATCATATTTCGTCAAAAAGGTTGACTCTGAAATTTCTGAAGAAGCTGAACACTGATAGCAGCACTGCGGAAAAATTGCAGTGCAAAGCTCTTCATATGGCCGGCAATCTTTTTCCAAAGAAAGGTCTATTCCTCTGCAGACACTGTCGGATTTCTCCTGGCATTGCTGAATATCACTGGCCAATACTGTCTCATAATTCATTGGAAAAGGAAAAGTCCCTAATTCGTCCATGACATCATTATTTGTGATCTGTTGAAAATTCGATCCATCAACACCAACCATGTACAATTCTTCTTTTCCAGACTCTGCTTCCAACTGGTCAAATCCCATGAATATGATTTCTTTTCCGTCAGAAGAAAAGGCTGCACGGACAATATTCCCCTGGATCAAATATTCTGCAACCTTTCTGACAGAGGAATCCACAACATTCTGCAGATATAATTCATGTGTCCCATCCCTGTCTGATATATATAATATCTGATTTCCGTCTTTGGACAATATTGGTTTCCAATCTGTTGATTTTTCAGTTGTTATTGCCTGACCAGTTTCAGATTCCAGATGATATAAATAAATGTTATAATCTGATTTTTCACTTTCACCTGAATACAAAACATATTCATCATCCAGCACAAATGAAGGTAAATTCAATGATTTGGTAGTAAATATATCCTGTATCTCTCCGGAAGCAATATCCAATATCTTCAGATGAGAACCATCATCCTGATAAGATATGTATACGATTCTGGAACTATCGCTTGAAAATGAAGGCGTAACATCAGGATAATCATTCTTTGTCAGCCTTTTTTCATTCAATCCGTCTGCACCCATGATGTATATCTCTGATTCTCCTTTTCTTTCTGACTCAAACACGATGCTTTTTCCATCAGGAGATATTGAAGGCTTCCAGTCTTTTTTCCTGTTGGTTGTGAGTCTTCCTACAGAACCCGTGTCAATATCCATAGTGTAGATATCAATATTGCCTTTGCCATTATCCATAGAAAATACAAAACGATTTTCTGGCAGAGTCTCAGGAAAAGATGAACATGATACAATTGTAAGCACTATTAATATGCTGAGAAAAAACATCCAGATTTTCATCAAAGACTATATAAAACAAAATAATATTTAAATTTATGGGGAAAAATAAACAAAAAAATCATAGCATTTAACTGACAATCACTCTCTTAGCCTCTTCCATCGGATCGCTGAATGGTACAGATATTTTCAACAAACCATTCTCATACTTTGCATCTGCTTTCTCAGGATTCACAGGACAGCAAAATGACAGGGATGAGACATATTTTATCCTCTTGTCTCCTCTTACTGCATCAATATGCATGGCATCATTCACCATCCTGAGATTGATATCTTTTTTTGAGACTCCGGGAAGCACAACCTCAATGTTCAGCTTTTCATATCTCTCATCAACATAGGAACATACATCTGGTGAGACCCTGCTGATATCCATATTGTACTCACTGCCTTTGGCCACATCCAAATTCTTATTTTCTTTTAATTCTTTCATGTAAAACACCTCATATGTTTGTACCAATTTTATAATTTATAATAATCAAGGCAATATTTAAATCTAATTGCATTAAAAAATAAGAAAAATTATGAATCTAGCTTTAAAAGATTGAATAATAGAATATAAATCAAAAATAATTTTATTGTCCAAAAATATTTATAGAGGTAAATAATTAATTATCGCATGAAGTATTCTAATTATATATTTATACAATTTTCACTGTTAACATTATTATTGGTTTCAGCATGCGGTCAACAGTTGACAACCATACCACCAGAACCAACTCCAGAATTAATACCTCAACCTGAAAATGAATGCAAAGAACCATATAAGAACAGTGATAATTTTATGTGGCAAGAATGTATGGCGAAGTTCACGGAATATGGAATAGACTATCCAGAACCAGAAACGATGCAACAATGTACATCTTTTTTTGATAAAAACAAAATCTTTGATAAAGTTAAAGAATGCAGTGATAACAATGATTGTATCATCTGCATAAAAAACACAGAAAATGATGATGAAATTGGTTACAATCCCTGCAAAGAAAGATACGAGATCGTAAAAAGCATGTCGAGCAATCTGCAAATTTATGAAGTCCAGAAAGGTACACCGCAACCAATAGGTGAAAAGCCTATCAGCTTGATAATATGCAGACTCATTCCTCCCATGATTCCAGAGAGTCCTCCAGAACCTGTTACGCTTGTACAGGCTAGAAACGGAGATGACCTGATCAGACAAGAATACCTGGACTGGCTTTGGTATCAGGAAAAGATCCAGGTAAACGAGTATCCGAATTTTGAAGGAATAGTTTATTTCAATAAAAATTCCTATTCTACCAAGTATGCGTATTCTTATTGGGATTATTTATCACAAAGCAGTATTATGGTTAGGAGTCTTGCTCCTGCAGTTTCAATATTTTATGACATATCTTCATCAACAAGAGGTATAGTAATAAACACTGATGAATATACAAAAGATTTTGAGAGACTTAAACAAAAATACAATGAAGGAAAGATCAAGTCAATTGTCGCTGTCTTCCCTGAATTTTTTGAGCAAGACAACAGCAAAACTATTGCAGATAAAAATGATGACAAGTATCGCAGTATTTTTTCAATTGATAATCGCTTTTTGGATTTCAAAGATGACAATAAATATGGATATAGTACCATAAATGAAATATTATATATAATCCAAAATGACCAAGATGCAATGAGCTTTTTGTTTGGACATGAAATGATGCATATTAGATTTATTTTTAATAATTTTGTTGACCCTTTACCAGAGGACAACAAAATATATCTAAGTTTATTGAGCAAGCTTCCGGAAGAGGAGCAAATGCCAGTTCCTGAAAACGGGATTGTAATTGGTAGATATACACAATATTATAATGAAGACTTTTCAAAAAGATTTGCTGAACTTTCTGCATACAATGATGAATTAGACTACATTGAGCAGAATGGTAACAGGGTATCTGACAGTTACCTGAGTTCACAGGCTAATCTGTACTATATATATTATCTTTCATTTTTTGGAGGAGAAGACATAATTAATAAAAATAAAGGTCTATGCAAAGGACCTGGGATTAATTGTGATGATGAAGATATCAAGAATATCAGAATTAATAAATTTAATTGTGTCCTAAATGAATTCAAATATAGATTCAAACAAACAACCGGTTTCTATGATATTTTGAAACTAGAAAATGGCAATAGCTGGATGCTTTATGATTGGATTAAAAAAGCATATGTATCATTGCCAACAGAAATACCTAAAGATAAATGCTCTTCAGATATTGTTAGAATTGTTCCATCTGATACAGTCATAACAGCGTAGCAATAGTATTGAAAATACACAAATTTTTCACTGCTTCTCTTTCTGCCTGAAGAATATACCCATCAACAGATTCAACAAGAATGCATCCAATATCGATAGAGTCGGTAATCCGAATATCCTTGGCATCAGGTAATTCCAGAGAAGCCATACAGGAAGTGCATAAAGCACTGCACTTACCAGGATCAGAAATGCTGTGATGAACAGCAATCCGAATGTATTTGGTATCAATTTCATCTTCATTTTCTTCACCTCAGTCAAATATATGCAAAATACATATGATTCTTACTCTTTTTGATTTTTTGTCAGGTCCACCTTGATATGAAGCTCCTTAAGCTGTCTTTCTGTTATCTCTGCAGGACTGCCGTCCATAGGGCACTGTGCATTCTTATTTTTAGGAAAGGCAATCACTTCTCTTATATCATTGTATCCGCACATTAGGGCAACAATCCTGTCAAATCCAATGCCTACTCCTCCGTGCGGCGGAGCACCATACCTGAATGCTTCCAAAAGAAAACCGAATCTTTTTTCAGCCTCTTCTTTTGGAAAACCAACAATCTTCATGACCCTTTCCTGTATCTCAGGCACATTGATCCTAATGGAACCTGAACAGAGCTCAACTCCATTGAGTGTCAGATCATACTGGTTGCAGAATACATTTCCTGTGTCTGATTCAAGTTTTTCCAAGTCTTCTTTTTTTGGAGAGCAGAACATATGGTGCATTGCATCCCATTTATTTTCTTCCTCATTCCATTCAAAAAGCGGAAAATCAATTATCCATGCAAATTTCCACTGCCCCTCAGGTATCAATCCAAGCTTATTGCCTAGAGCAAGCCGGACCTGGCCAAGTGATTTTGATGCTGTCTCAGCATCGCTGTCTGCTATAAAAAGCAGGGTATCTCCATTTTTTGCTTCGGTTTTTTCAAAGAGTTCCCTGACAAGTGATTCATCAAAGAACTTGGTGATTGATCCTTCTGCACCTCCGCCGGACACCTTGAGCCAGGACATGCCTTTTGCCTTGTGGGTCTTTGCAGTCTCTGCCAACCTGTCCAATTCCTTTCTTGATAATTTCTCAGCAGAATCCGTGACTTTCAGGCATTTGACTTTTCCGCCTTCTGCAATGATTGTCTTGTAAACCTGGAATTCTGTATTTTTCATTATATCAGATACGTCGCACATCTCTAGCCCGAATCTCAGATCCGGCTTGTCTGAACCATATTTTTCAATTGCATCACTGTAGCTCAGTTTTACAAATGGTGTCTTCAGTTCAACACCAATGACTTCTTTCCACATGGCTTTCATCAACCCTTCAACAACTTCAAAAACATCTTCTCTTTCAACAAAACTCATCTCAAGATCAATCTGAGTATGTTCCGGCTGCCTGTCTGCCCGTAGATCCTCGTCCCTGAGACATCTTGCAAGCTGAAAATATCTGTCAAAACCAGATACCATCAGTATCTGTTTGTAAAGCTGCGGTGATTGAGGAAGTGCATAGAATTCACCGGGATTCACTCTTGAAGGTACAACATAGTCTCGTGCTCCTTCAGGTGTAGATTTCATAAGCATTGGTGTCTCGATATGCAAAAATTTCTGTGAATCAAGATAATTGAGCGCTGCCTTGAATGCACTGTGCCTCATGGAAAGGTTCTTTTGCATCTCAGGCCTTCTAAGATCAAGATATCTGTATTTCAGCCTTGTCTCTTCAGTGACATTGCTCTTTCCGTCAATATCCATTGGAAGTGGTTCAGATTTGTTCAGTATGACAAGTTCATCAGCCAAAATTTCAATCTCCCCGGTCGGCATAGCCTTGTTCTTCAGTTCCTGGCCTCTGCTCCTGACAGCACCTGTTATCTGGATGACATCCTCCCGTTTCAAAGATTTTGCCAATTCAAATATTTTGCTTTTGTGTTCAGGATCAAAAATTGCCTGGGTCAATCCATATCTGTCCCTGACATCAACAAATATCAGTCCTCCGAGATTCCTCTGCGAGTTGCACCAGCCTGCAATAGTCACTTTTTTATCAATATGATTGGAACGAAGTTCTCCGCATGTATGTGTTCTTAGCATCTTATCACCTTAATTATAATATATCTGTCTCTTAAGTAATCCAAGATAGTAATTAAATCACATATTTAAAAGTAATTGGAAAAAGAGAATAAAAAACATATTAACCCTAAAAAAAAAAGAAAAAGAAATGACGTATTTTAGAAACATGACCCGTCTGGTATACCATCACCTGCACAAAGTGAGGGGCCTGGACTGTCTGCAGTGGGTTCCCCGTTCTGAAAGGGATCATCCAATCCTGAACCATCCGGAATTCCATCACCAGAATTTGGTGCAGGACCTATCTGCATACTAGCCAATGCACTAGTGGAAAAAGCAAGTATTGCCAAAACTAACATCACACCAACCACATATTTTTTTTTCATTTTTTACCTCATTTTTATTATATCATCTCTCCAATCTCGACAAAATCATCATCTGCCAAAAGACTGTCATCGACATAAGTATTCAATGCTGCATCTTCCGCAGGAGTGTCTTGATGAACTTCGTTATCTGCTGTCCCCAT
>JAHIYL010000305.1 GCA_018815145.1 Nanobdellota archaeon
AAGCAAAAGCCAAAAAAGAGATATTATTGGATTCTGGTGAGCGAATGAGTCCTGCCTTATTTCAGACATGGCCAGAAATCAAATCACTATTGTCTGCTTGTTTTATTGATGGAGGAAATGCTCCGATTTATGAAACGGCAAACTTGTCTGTTCATTTGATTCGAACTGCTGCAATAATATTCCATGATGGCAAGTACTGTGCTACTAGAAATGAGTTCTATTCGTGTGTAACAAGAGATCAAGGCGAGTACTCGATCAAGACATTTCCTGATCAAACGCTTGGACAGCTCATTGGAATGATGGTGATTGGTGCAGATGGAAAAAGAGTGAAGATTGTAACAATCCAAGAGATAATTCGGCGAATAACTGAACTTAAATTGGCAGCAAAAATGGCTGATGATTCGGATATGGTGCTTCTAGATGGGAGTCTTGAACCAAATCATGATTTAGAAGCGCCAATTATATCATCTTTACCTGCGCATGTTTATGGTTTGAGCAAGACAACGTCATTAGGTGTACAGAATGGACTTTCTCTAGGATACTCATTAATGGATTTGTCTCCTACTGGTGTTTGGTTGTATCCCATCCAGGAAAGCCCTTATTTTATCAGTATGATTAAACTACACAAAAATTCTAAGCACGTTTTCAGATTAGATTCTTTCTCAAAACCCCAAAATGAGATTTTAGCTGTATTAACACAGAATTCTCGAGATCCTGTATTCTTAGGATATCCATACGGTTTGGTGCAGGCTGATGAGCTAGCTAGAGTAAGCAATTCTGAGCTCGATATGCTAAGAACAAAATTCATGGTCAAGACAAGTTCATTATGGAAAGAATTTGAAAAAGAGATCAGATCTGTGGATGCTCATACAATTCTAGATTCGAAATGAGGGCGTATGCAAGAGGATATGTACAAGAATAGGGTATCTATTTCAGATATTCTGATGCCTGTTCAGGGGTTTTATTGTCAAAAATGATGGCGCGTAGTGATTTTGCCAAGGAAAATGGTTTTTCATTCTTCCATATGTGGGGGCCGAATACAACTCCTGTGGCGCCTGTCTTGAGGATATCCTGAGTTTTGCTAAGCATGTATTGGTTGCTGGACTTGAAATCAGAGGTAATCAGAACATTGGCTCTGCCTGCGCATTTAACAATCCACTTATAACTGTCAATACTGTTATTGTATTTCATTTTCAGAAAATCTGCACCTAGTTCAAGTCCGATTCTAGCACTATAGGCAAGAATATCTGGATCAAGTTCATTCTTTACAGTGGGACCTCGAGGATACATATATGCTATTACAGGTATGCCATAATCATGTGCCTCTTCAACAATCCTGCCAAATTCCCTGAACTCAACCGGTTCATTGGGACTGCCGTCATAGATGGTATATGCCACAGCAGAAGCCCCAAGTTTAATGGCTCTTCTTACAGAACAGGTTTGTTTGCTGATAGGGTAGTGATCAGGAATGCTGGTTTTAGAGTTTAGCTTAATGATAAGCGGGACATCAGTGTATGCGCTATTATAGTATTTCTGAGCCAATCCTGGTGTTAAAATGATTCCTGTGAAATCACTTTCCAGTGCAATATCAAGAACATATTTTGGATCAATATTCTTATCATTCATGGTTGCAGGTCCATGTTCTATGCCAAAGTCATAACTAAGGATCATAGCCCGCTTATTTCTAAGAATCTTATCCACAATAATGAATGCCAATCACTCCCACCTCTTTTGATTGATTATGTTCGCATGGTTTTTAAAGTTTTCGCAGCTTATTAGTACTTCCAAACATCTTGATCTTGGTCTCAACAACCTTTTGCACAGCCTTAACTGCTAATGGCATGTACGATGTTGGAATAAACATGTTCTTGTCTTTCAAACTATTTCGGATACTTTCAGAATATGCTACTCTTATTTCGGTATTGATGTTGATTTTATCAATTCCAAAGCTCAATGCCTTCTTAATTTGGCCCATAGGTATGCCGCTTCCGCCGTGCAGGACAAGAGGGATTCTTGTTGCTTTCTGAATCTCTTTAAGCCTCTTGAAATCAATGTGTGGTATGCCGTTCCACACCCCATGAACATTTCCAATATTGATTGCAAGGCTATTAACTCCTGTCTCCTGAACAAATCTTCTGGCTTCATCTGGTTCAGTCATTATCATTTCAACATCAGAATAGCTCTGGTCCTTATGCAGTGTAGAACTTCCACCGACGTGACCTAGCTCACCTTCAATCCATTTTCCATGCTTATGAGCATATTGGACACATTTCTTGGTCAAGCGTACATTCTCTTTATATGGCAATGCAGAACCATCACAATGAACACTGTCATATCCTGCATCAATTGCCGCAACAATATGTTCAAACTTTTTTCCATGATCCAAGTGAAGTATGGCGACATCCGGGTGAACTCTATTGAGACCATTGACAATTCCTCTGGCCACTTCTGGACCAACATGTTCCATCTCTCCTGAACTGGTGCACATCAAAACAGGAGATTTAAGCTTGACTGCAGCCAAAAAAATAGCATTGGCAAGCTCAACCGTAGAAAAATTGAATGCTCCTATGGCATACCCTTCAGTTGATGCTTGATTATATCTCTTTCTTATTTCCAAGTAATTCATTTTACATGATGTTGAGTAATTTTTCTTCTATCCTTAGCAATCATTTTCAGCATTTTTTCCTTTCGCAAAAGGTCATTTTTTGCACCATAATGTTGGATTACAGATTCTGCTTGGATCATAGCCATCTTCAATGCAAAAATAGGATCCTCCTTTAATAGAAGACCTCCTACAAGTCCAGAGGCAAAAGCATCTCCTGCACCTGTGGTCTCTGCAACCTTGACATTCTTTGGTTTGGTATGATATATCTTGTTTTTGTATAAGAGGCTGGCTCCTTTCTTTCCATCTGTTATAGCAATAATTTGGGGTCCATGCATGGCCAAAGTTGTCAACAAATAGTCATCTGTGCCATGGCCTACAAGAAGACCTGCTTCTTCTTTATTTAGAATCAGGATTGAGCAATTCTTAAGAAGAGGTTGAAGAAACTTGATCCCTTTCTGTGCCTGATAGCTGCTAGGATTGAAAGCAAATAGAATCTTATTTTTTTTGCACCATTTCGAGACATTTACTATGGTATTGAATCCATTATTTATCATGCTAGAGGAATAGACCAGCTTGGCTTTATATTTTTTAAGCCCTAGTTTTGAAAATTTCAGTTTATCAGATGCGTCTTTGTATACTAAAATGGTTCGATCATTTTCAATGCTGTCAAGAACAATGGAAAGATTTGTTTTTGCCTTCTCAAAATGGCCCACAAAATCAATCTTTTCTTTCTTGAGAAGATCCACAACTTGATTACCTCTGAGGTCGTCTCCAAGGCAGCCCATATAACCTGTCTTAAAACCAAGCCTTGCAAATGAAACAGCGGTATTTGTGCCCCCACCACCAATCTGAAAATCGATCTTCTTGATTAGAATCTTACTCCCTAAAGGGTATGCGAGCAACTCTTCTTCTCCATGCTTATTCTTGATTGTGATAAGTTCGCTGTCTGAGTTAGCAAAGATATCTATGGTTGCTGAACCAATAGTAATCACATCATATGAACCTGCATCAATTATATGTGGATGTTTTTTGTTCATGATATAATCCTGACTGCAATTGTTTAAATAATTAATGCTTTTTAAATGAATAAGAAGAAAACCGCCAAATCGTGTTAGAATATTGGACTATATCAGTAGACTATATTAGAATTCTCCCAATTTTTTTTGTCCTCTAACTCTTTTACGTCTTTTTGGAGGTTGAGCCTTCTTGAAAGAGAACTCCCAGTCATTAAGCATTTTTAGGGCATTTTTGCTGATTTCAGGAGCTGCAATTATTCCACGGACTCTCTTAATCCCTTTGCTTTTCTTTATTTTCTCAACATATCTTCTTAATTGAGTGACTGCGGCGAGATCAGCACGATATCTTTTGCATTCCACCACAACCAATGTCTTATTCTTGTCATACC
Organism: Nanobdellota archaeon; assembly: GCA_018815145.1. Lineage (GTDB taxonomy): Archaea > Nanobdellota > Nanobdellia > Woesearchaeales > GW2011-AR15 > WJJD01. The sequence goes on from JAHIYL010000305.1 coordinate 4,011, forward strand.
CAAAAAGGTCTATAAATCCATATTTGGTGTGTTCTTCCCTTGAAAGGGGTTTGAATCCTGCCTCGATTAGTTCAGGATGTGCATACAGGTATTCAGACATGTCCTTTTCTGTGCCTTCTAGCTGAATTTTCTGACCATCATTCTGAGGGGAGCTATTGAAGAAATGAAGCTTGTTTATCCTGATTTCCATGTACTCTTTTAGCTTTTTGTTAGTGCTTGTCATGTAGGTTTCATTGCCATCTCTGATTATCTTGTGTTCAGAATTGGCTTTCATGTAGTTGACAGGTGCACTTCCTTCTGGTTGATGAATTACAAGTGTTTTATCTGGTTTTATTAGGAATATGCGGTCCCCATCAGGAAGAAAGCTCTCTGCGCGTCCACTATACTTTATTTCGCAGTTAGATGAGAAGACTACGGTCTCACCTTTTGTTAGAGCCTTATTGATTTGTTTTATGAACTTATCCATTGGAATGAGTAAGACTGAATTATTTAAAAGGATTTGGATAAAATGGATAAAATCAAAACCTTTAAATACCTGCATCTTAACGTTTAAACAGGTGGGTAGATGAAATTTATAACAACACTTAGATCCATGGATAGATCCAAGCCAGAGTTAGTTGGCATTAGGGCAATGGATTTGGCTTTGTTGAATGAAAAGAGCATCCAAATTCCATTATGCTTTGTGATTACTGGTAATGCACTGAATATTTTCTTGGAAGAAAATGAATTAATAGCGAAAATTTCCAGAATTCGAAAGGAAATTTCTGATGATACAAAAGCAGATGGTGAGATTGAAGGTGTTTTTTGTGCTTCAAATCTGCCAAAAGCGCTTGAAGAAGAACTTAATGAAGCATATGAGAGCATATTTGTAAGCGAAGAGAACATTACAGCAGCTCATCTTATGAAAAACGATGAAGAACCCGATCTTCTTCTTATTCCTTCAACAGACTATACTCAAGATTGTGACCATAACAGGGGTATTAGAAGAAGTATTGCCAGTCGGAAGGACTTTATTAGTCAACTAAAGGGTGTGTGGGCAGACATGTTCAAGTCTCATGAGGCCCAATTTAGGAATCAAAGCGATGACTTTAATGTAGGAATTATTATACAGAGAATGATTAACGAAGATATTTCAGCTACAGCCCAAGTAGGAGGATCAGATGATATATTGGTCAATGCATATTTTGGATTGACAAGTTTTTCGCAGTCAGTTCATTGTGATAGTTTTACTGTAAGCAAGAATCAGTTAGCAGTGAAGTCATCAAGCATTGTGCATCAAGATTTTAAGTTGATCAGAGAGGATCAGGGTACAGAAGAGCAGCCCCTAAAAGAAATAGGTAGTGAACAAAAGGCAAATGATAAGCAAGTAATTGAGGTTGCACGAGTGGCCAAACGATCTGCAGTTTATCTCAATAAGAGTATACAGATCTGGTTTGGATTCAAAAAAAATAAGCTATATCTGATGTTTTGCAACGAACCTCCTGCAACATCAAAGCAAGCATTATCAGAAATTGTGCCTGAAATGTCTGTAGACATAAACATCTCAGAACAAACAACTGATGAACAAGATGAATCAATTATTAAAGAAGTTCCTTTGGGTGCTGAGAGTGAATTTGCGAAACTCAGTGTGACAGAAGCTGCTGAAATTCCAGAACCCCAAATACTTGCAGAGGCTGAGCAAGGACTAGTTGAGGAACAAGAAGAAAGTAGAGAGCCTGAGCAAACATCAAATGTTGATGAGATAGATGTTGATGATGCGGGTACAATACCTGTGACAAACGACCCATCTGAAGCTAGATCAGATGAACGATTTACTGCCACGTTCTCTCAAGATGAAACATCTCCTGTTATGTGTGCAGAGCAAATTCTATCTGACGACGAACTGATAATAAATCAGGATATCTCGGAGAATCTTTGTGAAAATTCATCTGAAATTTCAGACTCTGGAGATGATACATATTATAAGGATTCAGCTTCAACTGTTGATGAAATTGGATATGATGAAACAGATTCTACTTCAGATGACAAATCTGAAGATGATTCGCCACAAGAGGATGCAGATGATAATTTTATCATGTCAATTCCTGAACCAAAGATCGAAGTTAATGGATCGAATGAACTTCAACATGAAAAATATGAAGAACCTGCAGAACAGATAGTTTCTCCTGACAGTGAGACTGGTCCAGATCAAGAAGATGTGAAACAAAAAAATAATATGTCAGCTAGCATGCAAATCATTCAGCAACCAGAAGATTTGCTGGCAAATTCAGAGGCAGAGATTGGTAAACACATCATTAGTGCGGAGACTGTTCTGAAAAATGTCCTATTGAATAAATGCAGAAAGATGAACATTGTCTCAGACGATAAACAGTCTATTGGAGATTTGATTGAGCAGATCAAGCAGCAGGAAGTTGTTCCTTTTGAGCAAGAGCTTCTTGACGTGGAAATGCTTGTAGGTAGATTTCAAGAAGATGCTTTATCATTATCCATCGATGATATAAAATATGCATTTAGAGTTGCAAATAAATTTATGAATGAG
>JAHIYL010000028.1 GCA_018815145.1 Nanobdellota archaeon
ACCCACATTGCTCATGTAATAAAGGATTGTGAGCAGCTTATTTCTGACCTAGAGCTGTCTCTAAAGAAGAATGATTTTGCTCAGAAAGATGAAGATCTGAATAATCTAGCAGCAAAATTACAGGATATTCTTGAAAAGATTACTGTGCTAAAGGAGGATGTGGCTACTATTCGCTTGACAGAGTTACAGCAGAAAAATTATGTCAAAGTTCATGATGAACAATATCTATTGGATAAGCTTGAACAGCTTAGTAAAATGCAACAATCCCTAAATGATCTCATTGAAATTCTCCAGGAACATCCAAGTGATCAGGAGCTTGAGAAGGAATTGCTGGATCAAATATATGAACGGATGAATACACTTATTGATTCCTTTAATGGTATGAAAACAGATGATGATCACTTAAAAGAGATATACGAGAAGGTTAATAGGTGATAAGTATTGTTCTTTTTGATAGGCTTTTATGAAGATAGTGTGTGAATTCTTTCTCGACTTTCCAATCGCTAAGAGATGGAAGATGTTTTTCAAGGTCGACATCTGCTGGAAGGGATACTATCATCCTATTTGTCACTTTTCGGGCCACCTTCAAGAATTGATCGTATATTTTGAAATTTTCTAGTTTGGAGTTTCTTCCATACGGCAAATCAGTAATAATTCCTTCGACTTTGTCATTAATTGTTGTGGCATCCTTTAATTCCAGGATATACTTCTTGATACCATAATGCTTGAGGTTTATTTCTGATCTTCGTATCATTATTGGATCAATATCATATCCTGTAACTTTGCATCCAACCAGGCCTCCTTCTATCAATATGCCTCCGCTTCCACAAAATGGATCCAGAAATGATTTTTTGTTGAGAATATTTACAAATGCTCTTGCTAGTTTCGGGTTTAGGCTTGTGGGGTGGAGTTCTGGTCTCAGATGTGCGCGCCTATCATCAAATTTCTGTTTGTTTTCCCATATTTCTTTACAGAAAAATGCCATTTTTGCTGTGCCAATAAGATAAAGTTTGGTGTGTGGTGTTTTCAGGTTAACTATGGGTTTTTCTATACTTTTCCATACGATGCTTGCAACTTCATTCTCCGACGGTAAATTGGTGCATTCATCTGTTTTGAGACAACGGATGCAAAATGATTTTTCATAATTCTTTTTCATGTCAATTTCTGAAATTTTTTGTTTTATTTGGTTGATTTCGGATTTGCATATAACCTTGAAGATTTTTTTTGTATATGCAAGCATTTCATAATCGACCTTCTTATTTATTAGAAGCATGTTACCATTTAATTCAAACTTATTTATCTCTCCAAGTGATAAAACCTCAAAAAGGCTTAGATCCAAATCTTCTTTTGAAAGTAAATATATGTACATGGAATAATAAAATGGGCTTGGTTTTTTTAATATTGGCATTTTAAGTATTGGCAGAATATTGGTACAATATAGTGGATATTGGGAAAAGATTTAAATTATGACTCAATCAGGCATGATATGAGTCGTATTACCGTAAAAGGATTGTTTTATCTGACATTGTGTTTATTTGGGATGCTGTGGTTTTTAGAGATTACTATAGCCATAAATGATGCGGTAAACATTGATGAGGTTAATGTATATTGCACAGGTATGGGATATCAATTTGAACTGGATGCAACCCGACGAGCGTGGTGCTATTATCCAGACCAGAGCAGATCTGATGCAATTCAGTTCTTTCAAGGGAAAACAGGTAATGAATATGTGCGGCCATTTCCTTGTGTTGTTGAAGGAGATGAGGTTTGGACTTTTCAAACCTGCTGCAAAGGACTCGAACCATATGCGAGGTCTAATGAGAGGACTAGATGTGTGAATTATTCAGGACTGGAAAAAGCTGCAAATAGAGTAATATTCGGCAGGTTTGAGGGAATTATCTTTGGCGTGTTTGTGATTGCATTGATGGCAACAGGAATTCTACTTCTTATTTATGGAAGAAAGAGATGATTTGGTTCAATACGGACGCATCAATAGAATATGTACATAATAATTTCTATATAGAAGCTATTTAAATTATGCCCATATGGAAAAATATTTAAAACAGCCTTCTTATAATACAATTTATGGGACGAGGCAGACCCACATTTTCGCAAATACGGCAGAATATGATTGAGATACTTTATTTCTTAGGAAAAGCCTATGGTTATGAAATATATAAGGCATACAAAGAAATCTATCCTTCAGTCACATTACGTGTAATGTATTATCATCTTAAGAAAGGACTATCTCTTGAAGAGTTCAAACAGCACAAGATTGTGGTTGAAGCAGGAGATTATTCATGGGGGGGAAGTGTTGAACGGATATATTACTCATTAGGAAAAAATGCAGACCCTAAGATTGATCCCAAAGCAAAGGAATTTTTTGACAAGAAGAAACAGAAATGAAAACTACAACAAAAACAATCAGTGATATCATTTTCCAGCCAACACGTTTTTTCAGAAAGATTTCTCATCATGGTATCAAAGAACCTTTTAAGTTTTTGATTATAATGTCACTATTCACACAATTCTTTCTAGTTTACCATATATTGCGCACAGGATTTGAGATACCTTTGCACGACTTAGGTCTGGGTGCAAATTTTACCCCTGAATTGAATCTAACAACATTCCTTATAGTGTATGTTGCTGCATTAGTATGGACCCTTTTCTTTGGGTTTCTCTGGCCTGCTGCGGCATATCTATTCATCAAGATGTACAACAAAAAAGCAAAGTATCGTGATACATACAAGAGCATAATCTATAGTGGTGCTCCTGTCTACGTAACTATACCATTCTATATTATTCTTATAGGTACGGGTTTTGGCATGCTTGTCACAAAAAGTCCTCTTATTGTGAGCCTGTTTGTGGTTTCATTGATAATTCAAATCATTGCGCATGCCTACACGATATACTTAAAGCTAATGTCAATTAGTAGATTGCAGCATATTAGCATGATGAAAAGTTTTCTTTGTATCTATGTCTTTCCAACGGCGCTTTTGATCGTAGCAGAATTTGTTATCATACTATTGGTTGTTAGCATTCACTATGCCACATTGTGATTATATTAAGATATAGAAAATGTATATTGACTGCATCTCATTTTTTTCTAAAGAAGCCCATTAAAGCAAAAGCTTCTCTTTTGGTAAGCATTGATTTTCCTAGAACATGGCGCCAGACGATTTTTTGTGTCTCTCGTTTCTCCTTTGTGGAAAACGCAATTGCATCAAGATTTCTATCAATAAGCTTGAGAAGAACATCTTTCTCTTTTCTTGTCATGATGGGGAATCTTTCTGAAATTTCAGCGATATTATCATGTTTACAGATTTCATAAAGAATAATTGCGACTGCGTGGCTCAAATTGAATGATGCTTTTTTCCGTGTACTTGGAATGGTTACTGAGAAATCACATAACTTTAGTTCTTGGTTAAGCAGTCCTTTGCTTTCTCTGCCAAATACTAGTGCAATTTTTTTTCGTTTATCAATTTTATTGATTTTCTTGGCAAGATCTTCTGGAAGCATAGGACTTCGCATTATGTTGTAGTCAGTTCCAAGTTTTGCAGTAGTACCAATAACCAGATCATATGCGCTAAGACATGAAATATCTGTAATTTTTGCTGTGTCTAGCACTAGACGTCCATTCGTGGCGCGGTCATATGCATCTTTACAGAATGGATCGCATTTTGGATTCACAATAACCAATCTTTTCTGTCCAAAATTACTCATGGCTCTGGCAACTGCTCCAATGTTTCCTGGTGTCTCAGGCTCAATCAAAACTATTGATATCATGTGAGTTTAAGAAGCAAGTGCCGGAATAAAAAGCTTTACTATTTCAAGAAATATTGCCTTGAATATTGGATAGAAAAGAATTATTATTAATCCAAGGAAAAATAAGGTTACGTAACCCCAAATTTTCTTACCTCTCTTTTTGCCGAAGAACTTGTAAGATGCAGTCTGGAAAAGACGGCCTCCATCAACAGGACCAATAGGAAGGAGGTTTGCCAGACCCAATCCAAGGCTTATTATGAAAATCCAATTGACTAGTTCTAGAAGCCACAGAAGTACTGCCGCGAATATTGTATTTTCGTTTGTGAAATGCGTTCTCGTGTTGATAACCCCAAAATATCCTTTGGCTGGGTCTTCTGGATGGGATGTTGTGATTACTGCGAATTCCCCATCAGAATTTCCTATCATTACAGTTTGATTAGGAGTTGCATTTTCTACAGCTCGGTAGAATTCAATATGACTCATTACAGGGTTGCCTTCTACTGTGGTATATATTATCCCTGGTTCAAGACCCGCTATTTCAGCAGGATAATCAGGGGTCAAACTCTCGAACTTGAATCCTTCTGGCTGAAGATAGTGATTCACAGTAGGCATAAGAACAAACAACAGGAGTAGTACCATAAGAGCACCGAGAATCATATTAGAAAATGGTCCCGCAGCATATACGCTGTTTTGTATGCGCAGTCTGCTTTTCTGAAGCTGCTTTTCATCAGGTTCTACAAAAGCTGCAGCTAAAGGTCCAATAAACGCGAAGCCTGAGCTCTTCACTTTTAGGTTATGAGACCTGGCAACAACACCGTGGCTGAATTCATGAATCGCAGCGCTGATAAATAATGCTATCCAACCGATAATCAGTGGGACTTTTATTGCACTACCTGGTATATCAACGCCAGGAATAACAGGTTGTATTGGCGGTGGTGCATTGGGAACAAAAAAGATTTGATAAAGGCCATATAGCATAAAACCCACAATTACAATCATACCCAGATAACCGATATAGATACCTAGGTATGATGCTCCTCTGACAATTCTGCCATGTTTTCGGCTTATCTTATCCATATATTTAAGGCCTAGTTTGGTCCGGTATAATCTGACTAATTTGCCCTGGCTTTCGAATCTATTTCTATATATGTAAAGCAGGAGGATTATTGCTCCATAGAACAAGATTGTCCATTTATGAGTTAACAACCATTCAAAAGCCATTTTCTGATAATGGGGTGCGCTTATTTAAAAGTGTTTCTAAAGCAAGAGGTTTGGTTTACGCTTAAATTGAGCCAAATATTCTTCATTAGATGAGGAATTTAGGTTTGTCTGCTCAATTTAAGTGTCCCGGAAAATTTGTTTGTATATTGCGAGTCCGTAATGCTCCGCCCTGTGTCAAATTTGGGAATTTGACGCATCTTTGAACAAGTTCAAATCTTTAGATTGGATAGGCTGAGTAAATAGATTAGAACAAAGTTACCATTACTTCCTTCGTACCGGTCTTAATGCCTTGCCACTGCACTTTCTGCATCTAACTTTTCCTGCTAGGACCTTAAGATTTGTAGCTCTAATCTTAGCTTTGCATTTCTTGCAAACAAAAATGTTCTTTAGTAATCGCAATTCTGCTTCTGGGAATTTAGCCATTTTTTTTACCTATTCGGGTTTGATTTGTTTTAATATTTTATCGCTTAGGACCTGCCAATAGAGAACAGTTTGTCCTTCTTGGATTTGTCCTTTTAATTCATCTGGTATCTTGAGGTCAAATGTTTCAAATGTTTCGGTATCCATGACATTGCATAGATCACTATGCACACTTAATACTTGAGCGTTTTTCTTGCCTATAACTGGGACTTCCACATTATCGTGTCCTGGCATGACCATGTTTCTTTTTCTGTTGTCCAGCATACCAACTGCCATAAGGTTGACCTTGGCATGACCATGTTTTCCAGGTCTTGATGTCGCTGTGTCAGTCACAATGCATGCTGCACCATCAATAATGATGTACTCGCCTTTTTTAATGCTTCCTATTGATTTATGTTTAATACTCATATACTCACATCCATTGCTTTATGGTATTCTCTTGGAAAATGAGGGGCCTTTTTAAAGGTTTTGGGAGGCAAGCCCGAGTGTGCTATCACGTTTTTAGTTCCGGTGCTTATCACCTTTGGTGATAAGCATGTATGTCCTTAACTATGAAAAGAGAGTGTGGATTGTTAAACAACGAATAAAAGGAATATCTCCTTCTA
>JAHIYL010000029.1 GCA_018815145.1 Nanobdellota archaeon
AAGGTATTAGAAGGTAATTTTAGGCCTCCAAAGCCAGATGCTGAACTAAAAGCTGCATAAGTAATTATTTCATTCTACCTATATTCTATTATGTCACTTTTCCTTTGCAAAATTGACAAATTCTCAAAACGAGTACAAAAGATCAAAAGACTATATTTTAAAGGAAAACTTTGCCGTTTCCGTTTTGAGAATAATCAAAACATTTAAACATGATTGACTTCTACAAATACTCTGATACAATAAAATGGACACAGGTGGTATAATGAACGAGAAACTCCAACAGATATTGAATATGGCAATCAAGGAAGAAGAGTTCTTTAAGAACTTCTATCTTGAGGCTGCTGAGAAAACAGATGTAGAAAGTGCAAAAGCTCTTCTTAAGAATCTTTCAGAGGCAGAAGCAAGTCATAAAGAGCGGCTTGAGACCCTTGATTCTGAAAAACTAGGTGAACTTGTGATTGCTGACAAGATTGATGCGATTGATGTGGCTGAAGAGCTTGCATTGACGCCAATCAATGAGTTTAACAGTTTAAAAGAGATTTTTGAATTTGCAATTAAGGCTGAAGCTAGTGCAAAGGATATGTATGAACGGCTTGGTGAGAGTGTGGATGATGAAACTGCAAAAAAACTGTTCACACTGCTAGCATCAGAAGAAGAGAAGCATCATGACATGTTAGCTTCAGAGCTGGAAAAGATAGGCATATGAGGTGAAATTATGGCAAAATACGAGTGCATGGTCTGTGGATATATTTATGATGAAGAGAAAGAAGGAACCAAATGGGAAGACCTTCCAGATGACTGGAAATGCCCAGAATGTTTTGTAGGAAAAGATCAGTTCCAGAAGGTCGAAGAAGAAAAGACCGAGGAAAAAAGTGAAAGCAAATAAGATTAAGGATGATGTCTTTTGGCTAGGTGTAAACAGTCCTTCAAGTAGAGAATTTCATGGAATTTCCACACCTAGAGGGGGTTCATACAATTCATACCTTGTTCTTGATGAAAAACCAACCATAATAGAAGGTACAGGCAAACCATTCATCCAAGAATATCTGAAATCATTGAAATCCAAGATCAACCCAGAGAAAATTGAGTACATTATCATTGATCATGCTGAACCAGATCATGCTGGTGCAATCAATGAGATCAAAGAAGTCTGCTCAAATGCAAAGATTGTATGCACTGAGAAATGCAAAGATTTCTTGATAGCTGCGTTTGGAGTACAGTCTGAATTTGTCATTGTAAAAGAAGGTGATGAACTTAATATTGGCAAACGTACATTCAAGTTTTTCCCTGACCCAATGGTTCATTGGCCAGAGACCATGATGAGCTATCTTGTGGAGGAGAAGATGCTGTTCTCAGCAGACTTATTCGGTACAGAGATCAGTCATGAAAAACTGTTTGCTGATGAGATGAAACCATTTCAGGAAATAACAAGGGATTATTTTGCGATTGTCATGAGGCATTATGCAATACCAGTCCAAAAAGCGATTGAGAAGGCAAGAACTTTGGAGATCGAATACATACTCTCATCGCATGGACCAATTTATAGACAGAATGTGCAGAGTATCATGGACTATTATTACAAACTTGCAACCGAGCCAGAAGAGAACAAGGTTGCAATATTTTATTACTCAATCTGGCATTCATCTGAGAAGATGGCTGATGAGATCGCAAAAGGGGTTGAAGAAGCTGGAAGCGTTGCAGTAAAATATGATATTAATCAATCAAACTTTGTGAGAATGATGGCAGAGGCCATGACCTCAAAAGCAATTGCTTTAGGATCCTTGACTCTGTTTGCAGGACACCATCCTCTATTTAATGCATTTTTTGATTTTTTACAGCTTAATAATCAACCTGGTAAGAAAGCAGGTGTATTTGGAACATATGGTTGGGTATCCGAGGCTGTTCCAAAGCTCAAGCAGAAACTAATGGATCTGAAGTATGATATGATTGGTGACGTTGATATGCGCTTTGGTCCAAAGACTGATAAGGACTTATTAAGATTGCGTGAATTAGGAAAAAAATTAGCCGAATGAGGTAATGAAAATGGCAGAAAAAATGGGAATATACAAATGTGAAATTTGTGGAAATGTAGTTGGCGTACTTGAAGCACATGAAGGAGAGCTTGTATGCTGTGAAAAACCAATGGTTTTACAGGAAGAGAAGACTGCAGCACAAGAGGGAAAGGAAAAGCATGTTCCAGTGATTGAGAAAACAGATAGTGGAGTAAAAGTAACAGTTGGAAGTGTAAATCATCCAATGGAAGACAAACATTACATTGTTATCATCCAGTTGATGAAAGGTGACAAGATGTTAACATGCAAGAAACTATTTCCAGGAGATGAACCAGTTGCTGAATTCAATGTAGAATACAGCGATGATTTGGTTGCTAGAGAATATTGCAACTTACATGGCTTGTGGAAAAGTTAAATAACAGTATAAATCATTTGCGACAACAATGTTGTCGCACATTCTTTTTTGAAAATGGTACTAGATGAAGTCATAAATTTAAAGAAAACATCGATAAAGAAACAAGTAGATACTCGACTAAAACAATTCAAATCTTTCCAGAGCAAACCATCCAAAGAATGGTTTTCAGAACTGTGTTTCTGCATTCTGACCGCCAATTCAAAAGCATTAACTGCTATTAATATCCAGAATGAGTTGGGTGCAGTTGGATTCTGTGACCTTTCTGAAAAAGACCTTGTCAATACCATACAGAAAAACAAGCATCGCTTCCACAACAACAAGGCAAAGTATATTGTGGAAGCAAGATGTCATGTTGATATAAAGAAGAAGATTGCAAACCAAATAAAAGAGGGTGGAAAAGGTTCTGGTGGAGAAATGTTTGCTCGAGAATGGCTCGTGAAAAACATAAAAGGCATTGGTTACAAAGAATCAAGCCATTTCTTAAGAAATGTGGGGTATCAAAACCTTGCGATTCTAGACAGGCACATCATAAACCTCATGTTGGACCACAAACTAATCAAGGACAAGCCCAAAGCACTAACCAAGAAGAACTATCTTGAGATTGAGAAGAAATTCTCTAAACTTGCACAAAGTATTAAAATGAATTGTGCTGAACTAGATCTATACATGTGGTATATCAAAACAGGTAAGGTGCTCAAATGAACCAGAAACAAATCGGAATCATCCTCATTGTAATCGGTATAGCTCTCACAATATTTGTCTTCATGGCTAAAGAAAAAGAGGATAAGATTATCAGACAGATGGTCATGGACAAAGGATCCTGCTTTCTTGACGATGGTACCTGTCTGCATGACGACAGAGATTATTCTATGTACATATTCGGATGGGTCATTTCTGTTAGTCTGCTATTATTTGGAATCTACTTGACATTTTTTGATAAAACACAGCAAGTACTAGCTGAGCACCAAGTTAAAGTATCTTCTGCCTTGAGGGAGGCCAAGAAACACGAGACCAAGAATGGACGGTTCAATGCATTTTTGAGCGGATTCTCCGAGGAAGAACAAACCATACTCAAAGCCATAAAAGAGCAGGAAGGAATAAAGCAATCAACTCTACGCTTTAGGACTGGTATGTCAAAGACCAAACTTTCTCTGCTTCTTAAGTCTTTAGAAGAGAGAAACATCATAAGTAGAAAACCTGCAGGCAAGACAAACGAAGTTTTCTTGAGGAAAAAGTATTAGGAAATCATATTAATAGCCCAGGCAGGGCTACTTTTTCATCTTCAAACCCATGTTTAACAAAGCTTTTTTAAAACAACTTAACCTTACCTATTGATAATGAAGAACATCTGGAAATTGGTAGTATCGATATTGATTCCACTAGTGGCAAGTGTTATAGGCGGCCTTTTTACTGCTAGTTCAGTCTCAACGTGGTATTTGGAACTCGCCAAACCAAGTTTTAATCCACCCAGCTGGATTTTCGGGCCTGTTTGGACAATTCTCTATCTGCTCATGGGAATCTCATTGTATCTTGTTTGGATCAAAAAAAATGATAAGCTTGCCTTCACAATATTCGGGGTTCAGCTGTTTCTCAATGTGTTATGGTCAATACTCTTTTTTGGATTGAAACAACCATTGTTTGCTTTTATTGAAATTGTGATTCTTTGGATAGCAATCCTTATTATGCTACTTCGATTCTACAGGATAAACAGACTTTCAGCGTATCTAAACATACCTTACATTTTATGGGTGAGTTTTGCCTCAATTCTGAATCTTGCAATATTCATCTTGAACTAAAATGGTCAGAATTAACTTGATAGATCCAAGAAGATTGGCTGATCAGCATCTAATCGCAGAGTATAATGAGATATTGATGATTTTTGGTTATGTTAGCAAATACCCAAAATTAGGCATTATTTCTACCAAATATACTTTGGGGAAAGGGCATATGATATTTTTCAAGAATAAATTAAAATATCTAAAGAAAAGACATGAACTGATAAAAAGGGAGATGAAAATAAGAGGATTTAATGCAACTAAGACCATTAATCTTGCTAAGTTTGATAAAATACTAATTCGTGACTGGTGGGCCTCTGAAGAGGATATTAAAATAATAAAAGAAAGATTGATAACTAAAATCAATTCAAAACCCAGATTCTATAGGTACTACGGAAAGATTATGTCTAAGAAATTTCTAATTGATTTAATAAACACGCAGTAGTTTCATGGGACTTATCTCTTCGTACTAAAAAAGGACAACCATTCCAAAACCCTCTTTTTTAACAAAAAACACCCTAGCTCGGGCGGGCTACTTTCTTTTACTCAAAAAATGTACTATAATACAAAAAATTGTATATATGCCCCAAGAAACGGCACTGAATAACCAATGAAATGTGAGAACATTTTTAAACTGATTTCCTATACTAGAGGGAATCATGAAGCCTCGCGATCCAGAAAATCCTAAGCTTACAAAGCATGATCAGGAGGTGCTTAAAAGCATCATTCAACATGCTAAGATTCCGGATAGTGATATTGCCCAGAAGATGGGATTGTCTCCGCAGGCAGTCTTTAAGATACGTCATAAGCTGGAGGAAAGCGGCATTATCAAAGGATACCAACCTGTCTTGGACCTCAAGAAGTTAGGTATTCACATTATGGTTTTCATAGTTATCAAGTTGCATTCTGTAGTGTGGGAAGAATACTCTGATGATGAGATCTCTGAGCGCATCAGGAAGATACCGTATGTTATTAATGCATATAGAATCGTAGAGGCAAAAGCAAGCCATATTCTCTTGATGGGTTTTCGTGATATTGAACAGATGAACAGACATGTAACTCGGATACAAACCAAGTTTTCAAGAGAGATTGATATAATACACATATATCCATTCTCCACCGAAAAAGTAATTACTCAGTCACATATTGGACTACTATATGAGATTCTCGACAAAAAAGAGTTTCCAATGGATGAATTCTTCTTAAAGAAAAAGTAAAATAAGCTATTAGTTTACTGAGATGATTACTAGTTTTCCGCATTTGGGACAAACAGGACTCATGCCCTGAAGTTTTATCTCATTTACAACATGCCCACAGCGCTTGCAATGATATATTACAGGCGCAGATTTTCCTTGAGATTCTGCCATCATTTTAATTATTATGCTCCACTTTATATAAATGTGTGGTAGAGAATTCAAACCAGGAGTTGACTATCTGGTTAATTATTTGCCAAATAACATTAATCTACTTGTTTGTTTCTTGGTATTTCTTAACGATACTTTTAACAATAAAGTATGAAATTGTTGAAATTGGTATTGATAAGATAATATTTCCTATGAAAAGTCTTCGAGTAAGATTATAGACTTGCTGAAAAAAGACTACCTTGTACTCAATTAGTGGAAGTGGGTTAAGAATAGTGTCTCCGATGAGATAACTTGCATAGTGGATGGGTATCATGAATATCGGGTTAAAAATTGCAAAAGCCAATAGCAGAGCGATCTTGTTGATTTTCTTAAAAATGATGATAACAAGCAGACCAATAAGCATGCCAAATCCAGGTGTGGGGAAAATGTTAATGAAGGTACCTACTGCAAAACCCATAGCTATTGCATGAGGGGATGTCTTTATTCTCAGCACCTGCTGGAAATGGTTCTTTATCCTGTCTTTTAGCTTCTTGACCTTGGCTGCCACGAAATCCCTCCTATTTCCTCTTTTTTATAGAGATAGAGTGTGTCTTTTATAAACTCTTTTAATGATTTTTGGTTGATAAACTCTACCATAATTTTATAGTCTTTATTCGCATTATTATTACTTAGAGGATGGTGACCTGGTTGGTCGGCATGTTATTGCCAATTGCACCACCAGCCCCCATTCCTCAAATGAGGCCAAAAATGAAAAGGAGAGACAAAAGGAAAGACATATGGGATGATGAGGATTATGCAGATGACCTGGATGAAGACAGCAAGTGGCCAAGAGAATTCATACTATCATGAGTGGAATGACTTTGGCATTGATGACCTGAAACCAATATAAGAGACAAAGGTGTGAGAATGAGAAAGCACAATGAAAACAAGACAATGATAACAAGAACTGATAACAAGAACTCTAGGAGAATAGCATACCTTACAAAAAAGTATGATTGCGGGTATCATCAAGTGCCTGAACCGTTTATAGAGGAGAATCTGGGAAGCAAGCCAAGGGTATTGTATGCTCAAATTCTCGAAAGTCACCTTAAGGAGAGAAGGAATAAGATTCGTGCAATTCGAAAATTCCAAAATGCCGTGGAATATGTTACTTATGAATCATTATTGGAGGTGTAATAAAATGCCAAAGAAAAAGATGCCAAAGGAAAAACCTAAGAACTAGCTAGGCTGAATAAGCTTATTCTATCTTATTTTTTTTATTTTTTTTTGACTTGATTTATGGAAAAAAAGGATTAATTTGATACTTGAACTGGGAATAGATGG
>JAHIYL010000030.1 GCA_018815145.1 Nanobdellota archaeon
ATTGACTCCTGTTCCTGGGATGTCAGCTCAGCAAAAGACCTCACATGGATATTCGGCCTTTGTTTAGATGGGTCAACAACGCTCTCTGCAAATTCAATAGTAATCTCAGACTCAACCTCTGCATCATGCTTGTCTCTGATTGAATACCTTTTTTTGGTCTTTTTGTCTTTATCATACTTATCCAAAAAATCATCAATTGGAATCAGGATATCAGCTTCTGGAGTCTGTTCTTGTTGAGGCGTTATGTTTGGTTCTTCACTTCCTGCTGATTCTGCACCATCATTGGCAATGAAGCTGTTTGATGCAATCACCTTCCCTTTTTCAAACAGCTCGACAATATGGAGACCCGCTGTCTTTGGAACAAATCTTATCTCTTTTTGCACTTTAAAGATCTTGAATGATTTCTGCCTTGATACAATTGACATTGATAGGCTCTCATATTCTTCTGCATTGATCTGGATTGTAACCGGTTTGCCAACAGATGGGTCACCTGCTTGAATCATAATTGTATCCTGGATGAGCACTATCTCTTCCTCTGCTTCCGACTTTTGGACTGGTTCCGGGATTTCATTATCCTCCACTTGGAATGCCATCTGTTTGACCAGATATTTCCGGTCATATAACGCAACAGAGTATTCCCCTATTATGGACGGCATATATCTGACCTGTCTGGGAGGATCAAGATACACTGACTCCTGGTTTGGAGATTTTACAACAAGCCTTGGTTCATCAATGCCGCCAAGAAAAAGAGTGATATAGATTGTCTCTCCCAGAGCAGCACTATATGTTGACAAAGAAATCGGTTCAGTTGGGGATTGACCTGTATCCTGTGCAATTATGACTGGGGGAAAAACCAGAAGAAAAAATAAAATCAAGTACTTGGCATAGGCTAATGGGATAGAACCTTTCTCATCTATAAAAAGATCCCTTTTTCTATTTTGTCCGGTCTCAGCTAAAACCTGTGAATCTATTGCGTCCAATATCTTACCCTCTTTTATGAAGGGAGTATATAGCTTCTACTACAATATTGAGTCAATTCACTAAATATTTTCAGTAAAATATTGTCCAAAAAGGATTATATTTTAATGATTAATTCAGCACACTCAACAAAATCATCCCCACTGTCTATTTCTAAAAGGATTTTGGTATATAAACCTTTCGAATGTTTTTTGCGGTTTTAGAAGTGAAACAAGTTTATGCGTTCAAAAAATTTATTTATTCCATTTCCTCAAAAAACCCTGATATAAAATTAAGATACCCTCTGCTTCCACCAGTTGATCTATGTAATTTAACTGATTTTAGCACTTTTGATATTGATAAAGAAAGGTCTCTTTTGTCATAGTTATTGAAAAACAAACTTATTTTTACTTGATTTAGAATATCTTTTTCCATTTCATTGAATTTTGCATTATTTGAAAATATATTGTTTCTTAAAGTCTTCAATGATTCAATAATATTAATGTCCTTTAAAACATTATTTTTTGAGTAATTTCTCCATATTGTTTCTTCAATAATACTCAATAAAGGCATAAAAGCCTCTGTGTTGGCATCATTTATTGCATTTATTCCGGTCCCGTTTTCCTTGCATAACTCCAATACAGAATATTCTTCAGGATTAAAATTTTTCAGTTCTTCTTGAAGTTCTTCATCCATCTCAATATTTTCTACTGCATCATCCTTTTCAGGAAAATATTCAGAATTAAAGCATTCATCACATTTGCAATCATGCCAGTCTCTATTATGTGCAGATATTTTTTTATTGCATTTTTTACAATTATAATTCATATCTTCATCATGTTTTTTGTGCATTGTTTTTATTTTTTCCTGAGTTTCATCTGGGTTTACTCCCTCAATAAAAGAGCCTTCTGCCCAGAAGTTGTCTTTTTCTTCATCATTTTGTTCTAGTTCCAATTTACTACACCAATCATTATTTCTTCTTTTATTTCATTCACTAGATCCATTTCTTTTTCATCATTATAAAATTTTGCCATGTCATATATTTTAGGGAGCATAATACTCAATGATCTTAAGATGCTCTTTCCAGCATTGCCATCATTTGCACTATACAATGCAGCCAAATCATAGAACAAATCTCTAAATGATTCATAAATTAAGTTTGTTTCTTCATTGCTCATGCTGTTTACCATATTAATAAATGGCATAGCTATCATTAAAGTATTAAGGTTTTTTACAAGAAGAAAACAAGCATGCCTGATATTCCCATCTTTATCTTTTGAATTTTCAGCAGCAATTTTGCAGATATCTTGAAA
>JAHIYL010000031.1 GCA_018815145.1 Nanobdellota archaeon
AACATAAATTTTCCCATTTTCCCCATACAAGGTGAGGGGAAAAGGAAAAATTTATGTTACAATAAGAGAACAGAATAAAAATGACAAGCTATAAAAATCGGCGAGGTTTAACATAGATGATTGGAAAAAAAATATCTTTTTGTCTCTCTGCATTATTAATTAGTATTGTTCTTATAGGTTGCGGAGGTACAGCTCCTGAAGAAGAATCGATACCTCCACCAGAAAGTGCCGTAGATGATGATGATTCATCAAAATTCGAGGTGGATGATGTTAGTGGAGTAGTTCCAGTATCTATTTCAATAACAGGGAGACAATATAACTATGAATCAACAATATCATTAATGTATGAAGATGGGAAACTTACTAGCATTGAAGGAAGTGAGAAAAACTATTTAAAAAATTTATATGCTGAATACCTGGGTGAAAAACTAGTGAAAATAAGTGGAAATCAGCATAATTATCAAACAAATCTTAATCTAATTTACGAAAATGATAGGCTTGTTAGAATTGAGGGAGATCAAGATAATTATAAAACAAATGTAGCAATAATTTATGACTTAGATAAACCAATAAAAATTACTGGACCACAACATAATTATGAAACAAATCTTGATTTAATTTACGAGAATGATAGACTTGTAAGAATTGAAGGAAGTCAAGATAATTATCAAACGAATTTAGATATAAGTATACCTGAGAATATTGATATTAATTCAGAAATTTTGATTGCATCAATTATTGTTGGAGTTTTGTAATTTATGGATAAAAAATTTTAGTTTTTACTGATGCTAGGTCATACCTGGGCTGAAGATATTTTTCTTTTGGATTATTAAGCATTAATAGTATAGATAACAAGACCTATTCGTCAGACAAAAGTGAGATTTTCAACGTATTGGCTGTGGCAAGAAATCATTTGTACCATTAACACTAAGAATCTACAGCTCAAGTTTCTTATCTATCTCATCAGCAGATTTTTTCAGTTTTTCCATGGTGCGTGTTATGTCTCGCTCCATCTCGTCGATTATCTCAGAAAGGCTGTCATGCTTCAGAGAATACCTGTTCCCGTGCATATCGACAAGCCCGGATCCCATGAGCTTGTGCATATGATGAATCACTGTGCCCCTTGAGAGATGCACTTTTTCTGCAATCTCATCACTGCTCAGATCTTCTCCTTTTTTTAGGCTCTTCAAAAGTGTCACAAAAAGACGGAAGCAGCTCTTGTCCTTGTCCCTTGTCCCAAAAAGCCCAAGACTGTCGCAGAACCAGAGAAGCTCACCATTAAGGTCAGTTTCTTTTGGTTTTCTTGTCCTGATGATTGTTATTCGTTCTTTTCTGATAAGCATCTTCATAGATAAATATTTGGAATTTATAAACTTTTTCCGATATCTTTATAAATGAAAAGCATTTTACATCATCTTTGTTGATTTCAAGTCAACATAGTAAACTTTAAATAAGAGTTAAGTTTTCAAATCAATGTTGATATCCAAAAAGATATCCAAAAAACCAAATTTGTCGAAAATGGAAGAAAAAAAAATCATGCTGAGTGTTCAGGAAAGCCCGCAGGTGGATGTCGGTAAAGGTGTTGCCAGGATAAGTACATCCATCATGGCAGCCCTGGGGCTGAAGCCCAGAGAGATCATCATAATAAATGGTAAAGCTAAGAGAAAAGCAGCTGCACAGGTCATGAATGCCTTGCTTGAGGATGAAGACAAGAACATAATTCGGATTGACGGAACTTTCAGATTCAATCTCGGTGTTTCACTGGATGAGAAAGTTGATGTGGAAAAAGCAAAATCCGAACCTGCTCTTGAGATTGAACTTTCACCATTGGAGGAGATATCACCTATTGCCCAGATCAAGACTGATAAGGGGATGCAGCAGATTCCGATCAAACCAATCCTTGTCCAGTTCATAAAGACCCGGCTGATAAATATGCCTTTTATCAAGAATAATAAGCTTTCAATTGATGTGATGGGAAGGGCATTCCAGTTTGGTGTCAAGAATGTTTCGCCAAAAGGAGTAGTCACTCTTGAGAATGATACAAAGCTGATCATAACTGATGAACTATTCAAGGAAAATGATCTTAAGATACCGGATATCACTTATGAGGACATAGGCGGGCTTGATGAGGAGATTGACCAGATACGGGAGATGATTGAGCTTCCTATGAAACATCCTGAAGTTTTTGAGAGGCTGGGTATCGGAGCACCAAAAGGACTTTTGCTGTCCGGGTCTCCTGGTACAGGAAAGACACTCCTGGCAAAAGCAGTGGCGTCAGAGACAGAAAGCTCATTCTATTCCATAGCAGGCCCTGAGATAATGAGCAAGTTCTACGGGGAATCTGAAAAGCAGTTGAGGAATATCTTTGAGCAGGCTGAAAAAAATGCTCCTTCAATTATATTTATAGATGAGATTGATGCCATTGCCCCAAAAAGAGAAGAAGTGACAGGTGAAGTGGAACGGAGAGTTGTTGCTCAGCTGTTGACTTCACTCGATGGCCTGAAATCCAGAGGTCAGGTGGTTGTGATTGCAGCGACAAACAGGCCGGATTACCTGGATCCTGCATTGAGAAGGCCCGGAAGATTCGACAGGGAAATAACTATCAATGCTCCAAATGAGAAATCAAGGAAGGAGATACTCCAGATACATACAAGAGGCATGCCTCTTTCAGAGAATGTTGATATGGATAAGCTTGCTGAAATGACCATTGCATATACTGGTGCTGACCTTGAGGCCCTATGCAAGGAAGCAGCCATCAAATCTCTGAAAAATTACCTGCCAAGCCTGAAGCATATTGATGAGAAGGTTCCTGAGAATGTATTGGAGAAGATTGTTGTCAGGATGGACCATTTCATGAGTGCATTCAATAAGGTTGAGCCTTCTGCAATGCGTGAAGTGCTTATCACAAAGCCAAAGACCCGCTGGGAGGATATCGGCGGACTGGAGGATGTCAAGAAAAAATTGATTGAAGCCATAAATTGGCCTCTTGAAGAGCCGGAGTTATTTACAAAAGCCGGGATTACCCCGCCTAAAGGGATATTGCTGCATGGCCCGCCCGGAACAGGAAAGACGCTCCTTGCAAAAGCTGTGGCAAATGAGTCAAATGCAAATTTCATCGCTGTAAAAGGTCCTGAACTGGTAAGCAAATGGGTCGGAGAATCAGAAAAGCACGTGAGGCAGATCTTCAAGAAAGCAAGACAGGTCGCACCATCAATCATCTTTTTTGATGAGTTTGATTCAATATCCCAGGTAAGGGGACTATCCTCTGGAAATGATTCAACAGAGCGGATGGTCAATCAGCTCCTGACTGAACTTGATGGTATAGAGGAGCTTGGAAAGGTTGTTGTTATTGCAGCCACCAACAGGCCGGACCTCATTGATCCGGGACTCTTGAGGCCGGGAAGGATTGATATCAAGCTTGAGATATCCCTTCCTGACAAGCAATCAAGGCTTGAGATTTTTAGGGTGCACACAAAAAATATGCCACTTGATAAAAAAATAAATCTTGAAGATTATGTTCAAAAGACAGAAGGCATGAGCGGTGCAGAGATTGAAGCGATATGCAGGGAAGCGGGTATGGAGTCAATAAGGGAATCAAAAAATACAAAGTCAGAAATCAAGATCAAGAGAAATCATTTTGATGCAGCCATTGAGATAGTCAAGGCTAGCTTATCGAGAAAAAGTGTCAGTGAGATGAATAAGGACAGATCCTATATTCAGTAGATATGATATTAAAAAGATAATAGAAAAAAACAAAAAACAATCTAAAAGAACATGGAGGATGAGAAAATGAAAATTAGACCACTTGGAAATAAGGTTTTGGTTAAGCCAAAAGAATCTGAGACAAAGACAACAGGAGGTATTTATATTCCTGATACTGCAAAAGAAAAGACACAGGAAGGCGAGATAGTAGCTGTCGGCCCCGGTGCACTTGATGAGAAAGGCAACAAAACCGAGATGCCTGTCAAGGTAGGAGATAAAGTAGTTTATGAGAGCTATGGCGGGACCGAACTGAAAATAGAAGGTGTCAAGCATCTTATATTTGATATCAAGGATATATTGGCAAAAGTAGAATAAGGATATTTTGCTCATATTACAAAACAATATCATAACTAAAAAATATACATAGGTGAAAATAAAATGGCAAAACAGATAATATTTGGTGAAGATGCAAGACAGGCAATGCTCAGAGGAGCAAACAAGCTTGCAGATGTAGTTGTTGTGACACTTGGTCCAAAAGGCAGATGTGTTGCACTTGATTCAGGATATGGAAGCCCTGAAATAATCAATGACGGAGTAAAAATCGCAAAAGAGATTGAACTTGAAGATAAGAATGAGAATGCAGGTGCTGCTCTTATCAAAGAAGTTGCTGAAAAGACCCAGGATATTGCCGGTGACGGAACAACAACTGCTGTTGTACTTGCAAGGGCGATACTCAAAGAGGGTATAAAGAATATTGCTGCCGGCGCTGCTTCAAATGAAGTGAAGGCAGGAATCGATAAAGCAACTCAGAAAGTTGTTGATTATCTGAAATCAATCAGTGTTGAAGTCAAAGGTAAAGAAAAGATCAAGCAGGTAGCAACAATCTCAGCAAACAATGATGAGATGCTTGGAACACTTATTGCTGACGCAATGGAAAAAGTCGGTTCAAGCGGCGTAATCACAGTAGAAGAAGCAAAATCCATGGAAACAAGCCTGAAAGTTGTCGAGGGAATGGAATTTGATAAAGGATTCATCTCACCTTATATGGTTACAAACGCGGAAAAGATGGAAGCTGAGCTTGAAGACCCACTGATATTGATTTATGATCGGAAGATAAGCTCAATGAAAGACCTGGTTCCACTACTTGAACAGGTTGCTCAGGCATCAAAACCGCTTGTGATAATTGCAGAAGATATTGAAGGAGAAGCACTCGCAACATTGATCCTCAATAATCTGAGAGGAGCTCTCAAGTCTGTAGCGGTGAAAGCTCCGGGATATGGTGAGGACCAGAAAGAGATGCTTGAAGACATTGCAGTGCTGACAGGCGGAAAGGTCATAACTGAAGACAAAGGCATGAAGCTTGAGACTGTCAAGATGTCTGATCTTGGGAATGCCAAGAAAGTCAAGGTCGACAAAGAAAAAACAATTATTGTCGAAGGAGATGGAGATGCAAAAGAGATAAAGGCCAGGATACACCAAATTGAAGCAAGGATAGAGAAATCAGATTCTGACTTTGACAAAGAAGATCTTCAGAAAAGACTGGCAAAGCTTTCAGGTGGAGTTGCTGTCATCAGTGTGGGAGCAGTGACTGAGACTGAGATGAAAGAGAAGAAATCAAGGCTGGATGATGCGCTTCACGCAACAAGAGCAGCAGTTGAAGAAGGAGTCGTTGCAGGAGGAGGAATTGCTTTTTTGAGGGCAGCAAAAGTACTGGAAGATATGAAGCTTCCGCGTGATGAGCAGCTTGGCGTCAATATAGTCAGGAAAGCAATTGAAGAGCCGGTACGTCAGATTGCAAGAAATGCAGGAAGAGAAGGTGCAGTGCTTGTGGACCAGCTCAAAAAATCAGAGATGAACATCGGATACAATGCAAAGACAGATGTTGTAGAAGATATGTTCAAAGCAGGAGTCATAGATCCAACTAAAGTGACAAGGTCTGCTCTCCAGAATGCAGCAAGCATATCAGGGCTTATGTTGACAACAGAAGCAATTGTCACTGAGATCCCTGAAAAAAAGGAAAAGATGCCGCATATGGGAGGAGGCATGGGCGGAATGGGAGGCATGGGCGGAATGCCTATGATGTAACGGTATCGTCCGTTAACACAAAAAGTCTTAAAGACTTTTGTGCAGAAGAGGTAACTCTTCTTGCACCTAATTAGTGAGGGACATCCTCATTTTATTCGAAGTCCCTCTCCATAAATAGTCAATTTTTTTTTTTAATATTTATGCGATTTGATAATTAGCTCATAAAAATGACAAAGTGATTGATGTGGAAGAACAGACAAACAATACAGATGAAGCATATCAGGCAGATGCAGAAATTGCGTCAGAGAATGAAGCTGCAGCACATGATGCAGTTGGCAAAGGACCAGAAAAAAATTTTTCGGAAGAAAACAGCCAAAAAAAAGAAGCTGAAAATAATGATCCTGCGCCAAAAGATGAGCAAAAAAAAGATAAGAAGCAGAAAATCAAAGAGCTCTTCAAATCAAAGCAGCAGAAGATCGATGAACTCACGGATTCGTACCAAAGACTATCAGCTGAATTTGCAAACTACAAGAAAAGGACTGAAAGAGACAATATTTTATTTAGGGAATATTCCAACGAAAATCTGCTGAAAAATATGCTGGCAGTCATGGATAGTTTTGAGATGGCCCTGAAGCAGAAAGATAAGAAAGAGGATTTTGTAAAAGGTATGGAACTCATCTATTCTCAATTGATGAATGTGCTTAAGCAGGAAGGAGTCGTGCCATTTGACTGTGTAGGCAAGAGCTTTGACCCATACAAGCACGAGGTCTTGCTGAAAGCAAAAGTTGAAGGGACAGAATCTGAAATAATAGTGGAAGAATTACAAAAAGGGTATATGTATAAAGAAAAAATTTTGAGGCACAGCAAAGTAAAGATTGCTGAGTGAAAAAAGGGAAGAATTTGTGAGAAAAGACAAATAATTTTATAATTGCCTCCTCCTAGACAGCGACGGACTCTTTGAGTCCTATTCCATTTTATCAACGACAAAATTCCATCGCGTCACGGAGGCAAATAAAATTTTTAATGCAAAAGAATTGACAATGAAAATTACAAAACAGACACCTAGAGAAAAAGTCATTGCAGTTGCAGCGGAATGTAGGAAATGTGGCCACTGCTGCAGTTTCGGAGGCTGTTTTGTCCTTGAGGATGAGACTGAAAGGCTTGCTCAAAAACTTAATATCAGCAGAAATGAATTTAAAGAAAAATATTTGGATGAAAATCGTCTGTTCAATAAGATAGTGCATAAGACCAAGGTCGTGAAGAAGGAGGAGGAGCTTCCTTTTGGAAACTGTGTATTCTTGTCAGCCAATGACAAGACCTGTTCACTGCATGAGGTCAAACCCCTGCACTGCAGAATAGGGACATGTAATGAGCATGGAAACGATACTATTGAATGGTTTTTCCTGAACCATGTGGTTGATCCGGATGATCCGGTTTCAGTTAGGGAATGGGCAGTCAGGTTAAAGACAAAAGCAACAATCCCCGGCGGCAACCCAGAAGATTTGGTAGAGGATGCTGAAAAACTGAAAAAAATACTTGATTATAGCATCACAGGATTTGAGAAGGAATATGATGATCTGAAGGATCTTGATGAATGGAAAAATGAATTTGATGAAGCTGTGAACACCGCACTGGAAAATGCCATGGATGAATGCATGAATGATAAAAGACACAATAAAAAAAATGGAAGAAAAAATAAAAAAAATTGAAGATAAAGTAAGACAAGATATTGGAGAGGACAGGTTCATTGAGCTCCGGGATGAGATAGCTGAGAAAGAAAAAACAGTAGGAGACCGCTATCAGAGAGAGATTGTGATAATAGGGATGCTGCTTTCAAAAATTGA
>JAHIYL010000032.1 GCA_018815145.1 Nanobdellota archaeon
TTTATGAAAGATTAATAGTCAGATTAGTACCCAGAGTCTTTTTTCCAGTAACTTTTTAAAAATCATACATTTACTCCTTACTACTATGGAAAAAACAGAAGTTAATGTGGAACATTGGGCAGACAGGATTGCAGACGAAGTGATTGAAAGAGTCAAGAAATCAGAATTTCTTCAGAAAATTGTCAAAGAGAATCCATACGGCTATATGGTCTATGACGAGAAGACTCCGTCAGGCAAGATCCATATCGGTTCAGGCAGAGGGTGGGTCATCCATGATGTTATTGCAAAAGCACTCAGAAAAAAAGGAGTGAAATCAAGATTTGTCCTTTCAAGCGATGATATTGATCCGTTTGATAAGATGAATTCTGAACTTCCAAAGGAGTATGAGAAATATCTTGGCATGCCTTTCATGAACATGCCTTCACCTGTCAAAGGCTATGATAATTTTGGAGCGTATTATTTTGCACAGGTCACAGATAAGTTCAAGGAATTCGGGATTGATGCAGTGCTTGAGTCAACAGGTGAGCAGTATAATAAGGGAGCATTCAATAAGACAATCAAGATCGCTCTTGACAATGCAGATAAGATCCAGAAGACCTATACAGATCTCTATGGGGATGAGGCAATGGGTTCAAACAGGCTGCCTTTCAATCCAATCTGTGAGAAATGCGGAAAAATTGGCACAACTGTTACCACAGAATGGGATGCAAAGAGAGAGATGATCAAATACAAATGCCTGCCGGATTTTGTCACATGGGCAAAGGGATGCGGATATGAAGGTGAGCGATCTCCATATAATGGTGGTGGCAAGTTCCCATGGAAAGTCGAATGGGCTGCTAAATGGCCTACAAAAGGAGTCATTGTTGAGACTGCCGGAAAAGACCATTTCACACATGGCGGATCAAGGACCATAGCATGCAGGATTGCGACTGATGTGTTTAAATATCCTCCACCGTATCCTTCAGAAGGATATAAGACCGGACCGGGATATGAATTTTTCACAGTCGGCGGAAAGAAGATGAGCACTTCGAAAGGTCATGGCATGGGTTTTGCAGATTCGACAGATTATGCTCCTGCACAGATGCTGAGGTTCCTTCTTGTGAAATCAAGGCCGAATGCTGTCATTGATTTTCAGCCATATGAATCCAATGACCTGATCCTGCTGTACGAAAGATATGATTATGCTGAGAGGGTCTATTTTGATGCTCAGGAAGTCGATGAGAAGGAAAAGCTTAAGCAATCCAGGATATATGAATTGTCTCATACCGGTGAACTGCCAAAGAAAATGCCGCCTCAGGTGCCTTTCACTCATGCGGCAACCCTTGCACAGATCTTCCGGAGTGATGAGGAAGTGATAGCCAATCTGAAGGAAACAGGCCATCTGCCGGAGGACCTTGATAAGGAAGGGGAAGCATATGTCATTGACAGGCTGAATTTTGCCAGGAAATGGATAAGTGAATTTGCTTCAGAGCAGTATAAATTTACTCTCCAGGATAAAGTGGCCAAAGGATTGGATCTATCAGAAAAACAGGTGGATGCATTGCATCTGGCAGCTGAAAGGATGGATAAAGGCAGATTCAATGAGGAGACTCTCTTCAATGAGTTCTATAAGATATGCAAGGAGGAAGTGGAAATATCTCCAAAGGAATTCTTTTCAGCAGCGTACAAAGTCCTGTTGAATAAGGATAGGGGACCAAAGCTTGCTCCATTTGCTCTGGCAGCAAAGAAGAAAGCGATTGAATTGTTCAGGAGCGCAAAGGCTGAGAGGATGAATACTTCTGATGATGAAACAAATGTTAAAAAAGTAAATAAAGAGGTCAACAAAATGGATCAGATTGATTTTGACACCTGGAAAAAGCTCAAGCTCAAAATTGGAAAGATTATTTCTGCAGAAAAAGTACCAAAAACAGAAAAACTCTACAAGCTTCAGGTAGATATCGGAGAAAAAAAGCCGGTCCAGATTGTCACAAGCCTTGTGGACTATTACAAAGAGACAGAGCTAGTCGGAAAAAGAATAGTTGTCCTGACAAACCTGAAACCATCTAAGTTTGGTGGTGAGGTATCTGAAGCCATGCTTCTCTGCGCTGAAAAAGGCAATACTTGTGTCCTTCTGACAACAGATAAGGATATGGATGCAGGTAGCATAGTGACCTGATTCTGCACATATTTGTGGTTATTTTTTAATATTTTTTTTGTGTCAGCAACCGATACATTTAAATACATTCTTTGATTATCAACTATCGTCGAGAAAATAGTGTAATTTTCTTTGTAAAATAACAGCTGAAAACCATCAAAAAAACCATCCGAAATTAGTCAGGAAAAGAATACAGGTGCAAGGTAAATCCAATGGAAGAAAAACCAACATACAATGCAGACAAGATAGTTGTCCTCGGCGGCATAGATGCTGTAAGAAAACGTCCGGGAATGTATATAGGTTCGACCGGACCAAGGGGTCTCCATCACCTGGTCTATGAGATTGTCGACAATTCAATAGATGAAGCACTTGCCGGATACTGTTCCAAGATAACGGTTAGGATACTTTCTGATGGAAAAGTGACCGTCACAGACAATGGAAGAGGGATTCCTGTGGATATCCATCCAAAATACAACAAGAGCGCTCTTGAGGTTGTCATGACAATGCTTCATGCAGGCGGCAAATTTGACAAGAACAGCTACAAGGTGTCAGGTGGCCTGCACGGGGTTGGCATTTCAGTTGTGAATGCTCTTTCTGAAGAGATGGAGATATGGGTGAAAAAGAACGGGAAGATGCATTACCAGAAATATTCCAGGGGACATGCCCAGACTGAACTGAAAGTGCTCGGAGATACTGAAGAGACCGGAACAAAAGTCACGTTCAAACCGGATCCTGAGATTTTTCAGGAAATCAATTTCCAATTTGAAGTGCTTACTTCGAGATTAAGAGAACTTGCATTTCTCAATAAAGGAGTCAGGATTATCATCATTGACGAGCGGACACATAAACAGAAAGATTTTGAGTATGAGGGAGGGATAGTATCATTTGTGGATTATCTGAACAAGAACAAGGCTCCTTTCCATGAACCGATATATTTTGAAAAAAAACAGGAAAATATAGAACTTGAAGTGGCTATGCAGTATAATTCCAGCTACAGCGAGAACATATTTGCATTTGTGAATAATATAAATACAATTGAAGGCGGTACACATCTTTCAGGGTTTAAGTCAGCGCTTACAAGATTAATTAATTCATATGCTGAAAAAAACGGTCTAGGAAAGGATAGTGATACAAAGCTTGGAAGTGATGATTGCAGGGAAGGTCTTTGTGCAGTCATATCAATAAAGATAGCTAATCCTCAGTTTGAAGGACAGACAAAATCAAAGCTTGGCAATTCTGAAGTAAAAGGTCTTGTGGATTCTTTGGTTGGTGAAGGGTTATCAATATTTTTTGAAGAAAATCCAAAGATTGCACAGGAAATAATCGGAAAAGCAATGAAAGCTGCAAAAGCAAGGGAGGCAGCAAGAAAAGCAAGAGAGCTTGTAAGGAGGAAATCACTGCTGGAAGGTTCCACTCTTCCCGGAAAGCTTGCTGACTGCACAAGCCAGGACCCTACACAGGGAGAGATTTTCATTGTAGAAGGCGACAGCGCGGGCGGAAGTGCAAAGCAAGGAAGGAACAGGATGTTCCAGGCAATACTTCCACTCAGAGGCAAGATACTGAATGTTGAAAAATCAAGACTGGATAAGATCCTGCAGAATAAAGAGATAATTGCAATCATCACCGCGCTTGGTGTGGGGATTGAGCAGGAGTTTGACTCTTCAAAATTAAGATACCACAAAGTCATCATAATGACTGACAGTGATGTTGACGGAGCTCATATAGCTATACTCTTATTGACATTCTTTTTCAGATATATGAAAGAACTGATTGAAAAAGGCCACATATATGTTGCGCAGCCGCCTTTGTATAAGGTGAAAAAAGGAAAGTATGAACGATATATCCTTAATGAGGCAGAGAAAGAGACTATCCTTCATGAAATCGGTGCAGACGGAGCAGGTCTGCAGAGATTCAAAGGCCTTGGAGAGATGAATCCTACGCAGCTTTGGGAGACAACTATGGACCCAGAAACCCGGATACTTAAGAAGATAAATATTGAGGATGCTGTTGAAGCAGACAATATATTCACATTGCTGATGGGATATGAGGTTCCTCCAAGGAGGAATTTCATAAAAAAGCACGCAGCCGAGACCATAAATATTGATGCATAACCAATATTGATTTACACCATAAAATAATAAGCTTTATAAAGATTATACAAATCCCTAGAATAGAATGGCAAAACAAGATAAAATCAAGGCAACAAGAGGAAAAAAGAAGCACTGGCTTCCAATCCATGCTCCGGAGATGTTTGAGAGTAAAGTAGTAGGTAATACCTACCAATATGAATCTGCTGACGCAGTAGGAACAACAATCCAGATCAATCTTATGAATCTTACCAATAATATCAAGAATCAGAATGTAAATGTGAAATTCTTGATCACAGATGTCAAAGAAGGCAGGCTTTATTCAAAAGTGATCCAATATTCAGTTATATCTTCTTCAATAAAAAGGGCAATCAGGAGAAGACATAACAAACTGGATGATTCACTGGGCCTCATGACAAAGGATAATGTCAAGATCAGGATAAAACCTCTCATAATCACCAGGAACAAGGCAAAGGGTTCTGTCAAGACTGCTCTTAGGGCAAAGACCAATGAGCTTGTTGAAGAATTTGTAAAGAACAATACCTATGATGATATCTTTAAAGACACTATCTTCCATAAAGTGCAGAGATCAATGAAAGATCAGTTGAACAAGATCTATCCAATAAAAGAATGTGCAATCAGGATTGTCAAGCATGACAAGAGTGTCAATGAACTGAAAAAAGAACTGGTGATATCACTTGATGTGCCAGGCAATGAAAAAAAAGAGATTGTCACAATTGAGAAAGAAGAGACTGTTCAGGAAGAGAAACCAAAAAAAGAACAGAAAGAAGCTCCTGCTGAAAAAAAAGAAGAGAAAAAAGATAACAAGGGGGAATAAAATGCCACATCCAATAATTGATTATAATAAATGCAAAACAGCAAAAGTCTGCATCGATGTATGTCCTATGGCAGTGTTTGAGGAAGAGGATGGAAAAGTCGTTGTAGCAAAACCAGATGAGTGCATCGGATGCAAAGCATGTGAAGTGCAGTGCCCTGAAGGTGCTATTGTTGTCGAAGATTAGAATCTTTGATTTTTTTACTAATTTATTTGTTACAGATTTTTCAGTAAAATTTATATTCTATATTCTTTAGTATCTGTATTATGGATGAAATTTTCAGTGCATTGATTTTAGGCCTGGTGCAGGGTGTGACTGAATGGCTTCCGGTCAGTTCATCAGGACATCTTGCGATACTTGAATCAGTATTTAAGCTGAGGGAAACAATATTTTTTAATGTGCTTCTGCATCTGGCCAGCCTGTTGGCTATTTTAGTCTATTTGAGAAGTGATATCTTCATTCTGGTAAAAGAAATATTTAAAAAAAAGAAAGAGTCGGTACAGTACCTTTCCTTTATCATCATAGGCACACTTCCTATAGCTTTTGTCGGGATTATTTTCAAGGATGCTGTTGAGGGGCTGTTCATGGATCTTGGTGCTGTTGCCATTGCACTCATATTCACAGGCATTGTGCTTCTTTCAACCAAGAAGAAGAGTGTCTTTAGCCTTGATCTGAATCATAAGACTGCATTTTTGATAGGGGTTGCCCAGAGCATCGCTGTCATACCTGGGATATCAAGGTCAGGCATGACTATCGCATCTGCGATGCTGATCGGAATGAAAAGAGAAGATGCAGCAAGATTCTCCTTTTTCCTGTTCATCCCTGCTATTCTTGGTGCTACATTGCTTGAACTCTATTCAGTTCCTTTAAGATTCTTCAGCTTTTCTAACATGATGGGTTTTGTTGCGGCTTTTTCAGTAGGATTATTATCAATAAGATATCTGATGAAGATTGTCAGGAACGATAGGTTCTATAGGTTTGCCTATTACTGCTTCTTTATTGCAGTGGTTACATTCATCTTGGTCATACTGGGGGATCTCAGGGTATAACTATGAAACTAATAATCGTCCAGGGAGATATTACAGAGCAGGATACTGATGCTATTGTTAATGCTGCAAATTCTTCTCTTCTAGGTGGAGGAGGAGTAGATGGTGCAATTCATAGGGCGGCTGGACCAATGCTGCTTGAAGAATGCAAGGATATCAGAAGAGTGAAATATAAAGAGGGTCTGCCTGCTGGAGAAGCTGTGATTACAAAAGGGTATGAATTGCCTGCAAAATTTGTGATCCACACAGTCGGACCCATATATGATTCAAAACTTAATCAGTTACATCTCTTAAAAAAATGTTTTATCAATTCACTGAAAATCGCAGAAGAGCAGTATCTAAAATCCATATCTTTTCCTGCAATATCAACAGGAGTATACGGCTATCCAAAAGAAGAATGTGCAAGAATCATGAAAAAAATATTTGCACTCTTTAATTTTGAAAATATTCAGGAAGTCAGGGTAGTGCTCTATTCAAAAAAAGACTATGATATCTTCAGACAAATTTTGGAAGAGTGAAATTACATTAGATTTATATCTAAAAAAATTCAACTTTTATCCATCTGTTTCTCGGACCATCAAATTCAACAAAAAAAATTTTTTGCCACCGACCTAATCTTAGTTGTCCATCTTTTATTAGGATTGTTGCAGATGAACCCATTAAACTGGCTTTGATGTGGGCCGGAGAATTTCCTTCCATATGTGCATAATGGATTTCAGGTGTGATTTTGTCAAGAGCATTCAGGATGTCTGACCTTACATCAGGGTCAGCTCCTTCATTGATTGTGATTCCTGCGGTCGTGTGCGGGCAGTAGACAATACAGAATCCGTTTTTGATTTTTACTTCTTTCTTGATATGCTGTGTGATATCTCTGAATTCTTCTTTTTTATGTGTCTGTAATCTAAGTTCCATAATGGATTTTGAATTGGTCAGGGAATATAAATTTTTGGAAAAAATATTCAATTTTTCTTTTTTTCTATACACCCAACTAATAGATAAATTTATATACTGGTTTCCTACAAAATATTACATATATACTTACATTAAATTACTTATGTAATACAGAATATTACTTAATACTTACAAAATATGACTGATTTACTTACAAAATATGACAAAGAAGGGCTTTTTGTTGAGTTTATACACTATTTGGAAAACAAAGTTACTGAAGAGAGAGAAGGTCTTTTTGTTCCTCTTTCAATTTTTACAAGTAAGCTTACTCCATTTGAGACTATAGTAAAATATTTGGTAGAAGCACAAATGAGGAGCTATGCTGAAATTGGTAGGCTCTTCCAAAAAGATAGGCAGGTAATCTGGACAACATATCAGCGTTCAAAGAAAAAAGTTCTTCAAAAATTTCTGATCAGGCATTCTTCTGAAAACATACCGTTGAGCATTCTGCAGCAAAATAAGCTTTCTGTATTTGAGATAATTGTAGCATATCTGAAAGATGAGCTTGAGATGAAAAACAAAGATATTGCATTGGTTTTGAAAAAGGATGAAAGGACCATATGGACAGTCTATAGCAGGGCAAAGAAAAAGAATGCAAAATAAAGACCACCACAAAAAGAGGATAGAGAAGAGTAAGCAGGAGATATCTAGGTGGCACTCCAATAGAAAAAAACTAACAGATTATGTTTCATATTATGACAGGAAGCATGAAGAGAATGGTATTGATCCTCATGAGCATGAAGCAATGCTCAACATGGCGCTTCAAGGTAAGAGCCTAGAATATTGGAGTCAGGTTATTGATGCAAAAGTTGCAAAAGAAGAACGGATAATATTAGATGCAAAGACACAGATTAAAACTGAAAAATTCAGACAGATAAGATCTTTTTCAATGATAGCTGTTGCATTGCTTTTGTTTGCAGGTCCATTTATTTTCATGAAGCCGGAATATACAGGTTATGCAGTCATGGACAATGACACGATTGTGCATGATGTAAGTGAATTGTTTTATGAAAATGCAGTCTACAGCATCTCAACAGACCGGAATATAACATCACTTCGTGTTTCAGGAAAGATAATTGGGAATGGGACTGTCAGGATTTATCTTGGTGATAGATTGGTGTTGGATAGCACAGAAGTCAGAAGCAGGAAAGGAGGATTGTCTTCTATTACAGGACTTGTCATTGATGATATTGGAATGGATTTAACAGAACCTGTGAATGAGACAAGCGCAGAACCTGATACTGAAGAAGAGAACAACACAGATGCTGCAGTTGCAGAAGCAGATGAAATTGTTGAAGAATTGGTCCCAGATGAATTGCAGATAGAGCCATTGAATGATACAAAAGCAGAACCCGTCTCAGAAGAGGAGACAATTCTGAATCAGACTGATGAAATGATTCATGAATTGAATGAGTCCAATGAACCTGTTTTGGAATTTGATGGGATGAATGAATCAACTGAATCAACTGAGATAATTGACTCAAATGATTCAAATGAATCAATAGAAAATATTACAGCTGGTAATCAAAATAATAGTATTGAACTGAATGTACCTGTCAATGAGACTGTTGTTATTGATGAAAAAGATAACCATGAAGATTCTGCAGCCAATGAGACCAATATTGAATTACCTTTACAAATTGAAAATCTGACACAAGAACCTGTGGAATCTAATGAGACATTGCTACCGGAAAATCTTACTGAAGAGATACCGGTCAATGATACAGAAATCAATACTACAATTGAAGAATTTGAAATCGATCTTTCAGCTGAGATTGATTTTGAAAATTATTGCATTGAGACATGCATGCTCAATAATCATCCGGGAGAACTTGAGCTAAGGATTGTTGTCGAAGATGCAAGACTCTATCTTTCATCAGCTACCTATTCTATTGTAAAAGAAGAAATAATTGAAGAGATAGTTGAACAGAATGTAAGTGCTGAAGAATTCAATATAGGTTTAGTTGAGATAGGAAAGCCAGTGCTGTGGGAAAAAACAGTGAATGCCAGTGAAGTAGATTCTGTTGAGGTTACTGTTTATGCATATGACATGACAATAGAAGCAGAATCAGAAGAAGATATT
Source organism: Nanobdellota archaeon (assembly GCA_018815145.1). GTDB lineage: Archaea > Nanobdellota > Nanobdellia > Woesearchaeales > GW2011-AR15 > WJJD01. The sequence continues at coordinate 9,138 of JAHIYL010000032.1, forward strand.
TCTGAAGAATCAGCACTTCTAGCACAAGAATTTACAGCAGGCAAAGAATATTTTGAACTTGAAAAACAGGCAAAAGAATTGGAAAAACCTGTTGAAAAAGACAAAGTAAAAAACAATATTGCGCAATTGATGGAAGTCAACACCAATCTGGCAAAAGCAGATGATAAGCTAAAAGAAAAAGTTGACCTGGACAAAGAGACAGTAAAACTTGAACTCAGGAATCTGAAAGATAATGTCAAGATAAAATATGCAACACCCGGACCTGAAAAGACTGAAAAACAAATAAATGAATACAAAAAACAGGTCACAGTAAGATCTCCAATCCATTATCAGGATGTCCTGACTATTACTGATATTCCAGAATCATCTGAAGACACAATCAATGTGTACTGGCTGAAAGAGACTGGCAGGGAATTGTTTGTAGATGTGAATTACATGGACACAAATGGAAATGGATTGATTGACAGGCTGCAGTGGTTAATCCCGCATCTTTCTGAACAGACATTTGAGATTGATATAGTTGTCCTGAATCCGGTTACATACTTAAGAGATGGTGAGACTTGGACTGTTGCATTCAATACAACAGGAACAGGAAACCTGACAATATCATCACCAAATGCAGGCTGGACAGAATTCCTGACAGATGATGCAGAAACATATGATGAGATGGAGTTTTTGGAATTAAAGTGTGGTGAAGATTATTTATTAAGTAAGTTAGAATTAATTGATTTTGAAAATAATAAATATAGTTATTCAGAATTAAGTAATAATGATTCAATGGATATTGAAAAATTATTCATACAAGATTATGAATGCAATTCAACTGCGTATCTTTCTAATTACATGCATACGGCAGGGTACGCAACACTGTTGTTTGAATTCTCTAACCAGAACGCAACAGTAAGTGATTATGCATTTGATCCTGAAACCAATGTTACGACACCTAATATAATTCCAAGTAGTCCAACCACAAACAATAATCTGACCTGCAACTTCACAGCTTTTAATTCAACAAATAATATCACAAACTGGTATAGGAACAATGAATCTATTACAGTTCTTTACATGCCTTTCGAAGGAAATGGCAATGAAGCGAATAATGCAACTGATTATTCTGGTTATGGAAATAATGGGACAGTATTTGGAGCAACCTGGAATCGGACTGGAGGGAAGATTGGTGGAGGATATGTGTTTGACGGTGATGATGACTATATTGACGTAAGTACCGTAAGTAATGATGTTTCATCAGGTTCATACTCAGTAGAACTCTGGTTTAAACCTATTGGCACCTATGATTCTAGTAAAA
>JAHIYL010000003.1 GCA_018815145.1 Nanobdellota archaeon
CAACCTTATCATAGATCTCCATGCAAAAGAACCTTTGCCTTTGAGAGTAACATTCTTTTTTATCCAGATAAAGGCAGCTCCGCCTCTATCTGCAACAAATTGAACGTTTTTTCTTGAAAGATATCCTGGATCAGCCATCACTAACCCAAGTTTTCTAAACGGTTTAAGTAATCTAACAAAAAACGGGCAATCATTCCGTTTTCCTTTAGTTATAAACCAGTTCAGAATCAGCATCTGGTCATGGCAGATGGCTATGTGTATCTTGTCACATTCTTTTCTTGATATCTTTTTCTTTATCCTGATGGAATACCATATGCTTCGTCCAATTATCCTGATGCCAGATGCATCAAGCAAAGCATTTATTCTTGGATATAAATGCTTTTTTATCAGCATATAATTGTATTTACGAAGCAATTTCATGGAAAACATTTCCATCCCTCTCTGAAGCGAACTTCTGCTTGGAAGAACTTCCATGCCAAAAATAAGACATAATCTCGAGTCATTTCGTGTTTCAATTTCATAATCTTTGTATGTTTTGCGAAATAAAATTCGCAAAATACATAAACACAAAATAACTCTATAATCATGTGGTCTTTGGCCTCTCTTGCAATGCTTCTTCTCGGGAAGCAATGTTGCAAGAGCCAGCAACATGCTGGCAGATGTTTCAAGCAGAATCTTTTCACACCGAGATTCTACAAGTGGGTTGAGCCGAAGATTTGGCTTGCCCATATTTTTTTCTTAAGAAGAACAAGTATTTACTTTTTTCTTATGTGAGTCGTAGCCGTTTTTGTATTCAAGAATATATTTTCTGTAATACAATAATTTTAAATATATCGCTCAAATTCAATACTTTGAAGACGGGAATGTAGTACAACCTGGCTAGTATTGGCGGCTCCAGTAGTGGAGCGATGAGTCGAAAGACAATGATTAGGTTTGCGGTATGTCGCTTCTGATGAAGATACCGCTAGATCAGGGTTATCATCACTTATTGTGGTGAAACTGAAATTCAAATCCCTGCATTCCCAGTCTTTTCTAAATTTTGCCAATTTTTTACTATCTACTTGAGAATAACAATCTTTATATAATCAAAAATCTCTATTTTCTGATTGGGGTGGTTTTTATGGCAAAGAAAAAAAGCTGGACAACTAAGGTGGGACCATTTGCATTTGCTCTTGGGCTTGTGATAGCGGTTCTTGCATCATTCACTTGGACAGTGGTCTGGTATTTAGGTGTATTTGGTCTGGTGGTCGGTCTTCTGAACATTTCAGATGATGAAGTCAGGACATATCTGTTGGCAAGCCTGACTTTTCTTGTGAGCGCAAGTGCACTTTCAGGAACACTGACAAGAGTCATATCAGTAGTGCCATTCCTGGCAAATTATGCAAAACTAATCGACTCGCTATTGGCAAATGTCGTGTTGTTTGTTGCTCCGGGTGCAGCGATTGTTGCTCTGAAAGCGCTCTATATGATAACAAAAGATTAAAGCATATTATTTTTTTTTTGATTTTTTAGCTTTTGAATAGCTTTTTCCCTGATTGTGTGCCCACATAGCCGCAGGTCTGGCATCTGAAAGAATCTTCACCTATCCAGAGGATTCGGTCTGAACTGCACTTTGGGCAGAATACTGTATGCATGTGGTATAATAGGTTTTTTAGATTTTTAAATGTTTGCTGGAAATATGCTAAAATAGGAATAGTCCTTTAATCTGCGAGTTCAAAGTATATCCTCTTATTGTTCTTCCCTTTGTTCTCACATTTCACTATTTTAATGCCTTTGATTTCAGAGATGTTCCCAAGATGTGTGCCGCCGCAGGCCTGCATATCAACCCCATCTATCTCAATTATCCTGATTTTCTCTATCCCTTCTGGCACAAGTATCTTTTCAGTCCTGATAAAATCCGGTATCCTGAATGCTTCTTCTCTGTCATAGAAATGTATTTTTACTTCTCTTCCTTCTGCTATCAGGTCATTTGCTTTCGTTTCCCATTCTTCCACTTTAGCTCTGTCAAAATTTTCAAGAGTGAAATCTATCCTGGACCTGTCAAGACCAAGCTGATTTCCGCTGGTGACAGCGCCTGCCTCATCATAAATGATCCTGGAGAATACATGTGCTGCAGTATGCATCCTCATTAATCTGTATCTTCTGTTCCAGTCAATTTTTAGTTGTACGGAATCACCGACAGTAAGCCCTTCTTCGTCTACTTCATGGCTTATCTTTCCAGAGAATTCGGCAACATAGATAACATTGTACTCCCGGCCTGAACTATCAATGATTTTTCCTGTATCAAATGGCTGTCCACCTTTGTTAGGATAAAATATGGTCCTGTCCAAGATGATATATTTGCCTTGGGAAGCAGATTCGATCTTACCATTTATCTCCTTAAGATAACAATCCGATAAATAAAGAGAAGATTCCATTCTTCAGACCAGCCTGTAATATATTCTTCTGTTTTTTGCTCCCTTATTGTCAGCCTTAATGAATTCAATTTTTCCAATTTCTTTTAATGATTTCACATGGCATCCGCCGTCAGCCTGGTAGTCAAACCCTTTTATGTCAACTACCCTTATATTTTCAACATCTGGTGGAAGAGCATTTGCAAGCTTTACCATATTTTGATCAGCCAATGCTTCTGCTTTAGGCTTATAATAGGTCTCAACAGGAAGATCCTTTTCTATGAGTTCGTTTGATTTTGCTATAAGCTCAACTATCTTTTCCCTGTTGAAATCATCAAGTGAGAAATCAATCCTTGCTTTTTCTGTTGTTATCTGGTTTCCAGTGATGAGAGCACCAAGTTCTTTTGCAAAGAAACCTGACAGCACATGGGCAGCAGTATGGTATCGCATGAGGAGATATCTCCTGTCCCAGTCAAGCATGCAATGGATATCATCTCCTTTGTTCAATTCGTTCTCAGGCTCTACCTGGTGGCTGATGATGCCTCCAAATTTTCCTGCATATATGACCTTGAATTCTTTGTTATCGCTCTTTCTTACAAGTTTTCCAGTGTCCCATTCAACACCGCCTGAGGCAGGATAGAATGCGGTTTTTTCAAGGACAACAAATTTACCATCCTTTACTGATTCAATTTTTGTATCCCATTCTTTCAGGTACATATCATCCATATATAGCACTTCTGACATTAGTTATCACCTTTTAGATTAAGGAAATAGAATGGCAGGAATTATAAATAATTTACTTAATTGGAAAGATTGAAGTATAATTTGAAAAAATTATTCTGGCGGTGATGATGATCATGGCACGGACGCATATTTTTCTTCGAAAAAATGTTACTCGCTTAACAGCTCGCCCAGCTAAATCATCACCGCATATCTACTGCTTTCTTTAGGAAAGCATTGTATAAAAAATAGGGTTAGAGTTTTATTTTACAATATCTCTCTCTTCAACAGTTCAAGAAGAAATTCAAATCTTGTATATCCTGTCTTTGCATTGAAATGGCCTGCATTCTCAATTTTTATCAGTTTTACATGTAGATTTTCAGCAATTTCTTCTCCATGTTCAATAGGCACATAGGGATCATCTTCAGCATGGAACACATAAAATTTATCGGCATGTTTTTTTATATTCTTCCAGTCATATTCTTTTTCGACAAAACCCATATGCACCTTGTCGAATTGGTTGTTTGTGGGTTTTGCAGGGCCTGCAACCAGGATGCATGCCTTTACTTTGATATTTATTCTTTCAAGGAGCCGTAAGATAAAGGCAGCACCGCAGCTATGGCCGATTAGGATGGCATCAGAATCAAGCAAAGGCAAGTATTTTTTAAAGATATCAAGCCAGATTTCAAGTTCCTGGCCTTCTGGAGTCGGAAACTTTGGGACATAGACTTCATGTCCTAATTTAGTCAATTCTTCTTTTAGCCAGGGAAACCAGTTCTCTTCTGGATATCCGTAGGATCCGTGGATAATAAATATGTTTGCCATCTTCTTTTACTCTGTGTTTCTTAATTCATCCATTATTTTTTCAATTCCTTCAATATTATCTATAAAATTTATCTTTTTCCTTGCTCTTGATCCGCCTGCAATATTCTTTGTGAACCACATTGCATGCGTCTTGACTTCAGCATAATGCAAGCAATCATATTCTCTTGCAAGCTTCAGATATTCAAAAAAATCATCTATCTTTTCATCAAGAGTCTGTTTTTCTAAAATATTGCCTGACATCAGATAATAACTTATCCTCTTGAAGATATACGGTTCACCTATTGCAGCTCTTCCTATCATAAGAGCATCAGCACCTGTCTCTTTTAGGCATTTTTCTGCAGATATTTCATCTTTGATATCTCCGTTTGCTATGACAGGGATTTTTACAGCATCTTTCACTTCCTTGATTATCTTCCAGTCTGCTTTTCCGGAATATTTTTGGGCAACATTTCTCCCATGGACAGTTATTGCCGAAGCACCTGCCTTTTCAATAATTTTTGCAATCTCGACTGCATTTATATGGTCACTGTCAAGTCCGCTCCTTATCTTTGCTGTCACAGGAAGATCCTGGTTTTTGACAAGTGCGGAAATGATATCAAATATCTTTTTTGGTCTTTTCAGGAGAGCAGAGCCGGCACCTTGCCTCATTACCTTGAGATCAGGACAGCCAAAATTGATGTCAATGATATCAGCATCAATTTTTTTCGATGAAATAACAAAATAGTCTGACTTTTGGCCGAAGAGCTGTACAGCGACAGGTCTTTCTTCAGCAATTATGGCTGCTTTCTTGAGTGAGACGCTATTGTTGTGTACCAAGGCATTTATATTGACCATTTCGCTAGTTACAAGAGAGCAATCGTGTTTTTTGCAGAGAAGCCTGAATGGAAGGCTTGTCACAGCAGCCATGGGTGCAAGTATTAATTTACCTTTGATATCTATGTTTCTGATCTTCATGATACAGACAAAACATCATAAATTATAAAAAAATATTTATTGATGGCAGTAATTCAATATGACATGAAAAAACAATGGATGATATTTACTACATCAATGGTCCTGATTTTGGTTCTGTTTGCAAATATTGTGTTATTGTCAGCAAAGATGATATCAGAATGGGTTTTCTGGCTGGTGATAATAGTCGCATTCATAGCTTCAAAAATGATATTGAAGATAAATAAGGCAGAAAATACTGCAAAAAAAAGCAAAAAAGAATATTAAGACTAATTTTTCAGTTTTCTGGTTATGAGATGCAGGTGTGTAGGTGTTGTTGTGACCTGAAAAAACTCTTCATCAACATATTTGTGGTTCACAACATGCGCAAGATTCTTATATGTTCCGTCGAGAGTGAACTTGATTGCTTCTTCATACACTTCATAGCTGTATTGAGGCACTTTTTTGTTGAATTCTTTTATGACGAGCTGAAGATGTGAGATGGAATACACAATCTGAATTAATTCTTCATTTGACAATAGGTTATTGATCACTTTTTTAAGGTTTTTATAGGTACCCCTATTTGTCCATGCAATAGGGATATTTTTGATTCGTATCATATGGTCTTTTTCTTTGGTCACCGTCAATCACCATATCTATTTTTTTTTTATGAATCCGGGTGAAGATTCAAATATGATATTATCTTTTATGAGGGCAATGAGAATCATTTCAATCTCATCTTCAGAAAATCCGTGTTGTTCAGCCTCAAGCAGAATATGCTCTTTTTGTACAAGATTGTTCGGCCCAGCAGTCAGCTGGTTGATTATGTTGAGAAGATCGACCTTTTTGTCAATTGCCTGTTCTTTTGCCAAGCTCTTAGACAGCATATTTTGATAGTCCATCAACTTCTGAAAATCATCCATAACGATTAAATATCACCCTTAATACAATGAATAAAGTAATGGCTATTTATATTTTATGATTATATGTTTGGAATTTGGTTACTATTCCTGAAAAACAAAATCTTTTTATATTGTCTTTTTTTGTGTATATGCGTGGAAGGGGGTCGATAAAATTGACTGAAAAAAAGAATACTAAATCAACAAAATCAGTAAAATCACATAAAAAACCAGTAAAAGCATCCACGGAAACAAAAAAATCTTCTGTTCACGAGGATAGGATCGCAAAATTAAAAGCAAAGCATCTGAAAAGGCAGGTGACAAATATTGTCTTTATGGTATTTGTTGTGGCAATCATTGCATTCGGAGCGATGATGATCTATAATGGGTCAAAAGAAGGTTCAGGCAACAATCTTCTTGATTTCTTTAAAAAATCAGATGCAAGTAGTGCTATTGGGACGGATAGTGAACCAGCTGCAGTGGTTGATGGTACAGTGATAACAATGGCAGAACTTAATCAAAAATTTGATTCTCTCCCACCTGAGTATCAGTCACTCATTCCAAAAGAAAAGATGCTTGAGCAGATCATTGATGAAAAGCTCATGCTGAATGAAGCAAAAAAAAGGAATATTGTTGCAGCAGAGACAGAGATTGACCAGACATTAAGTGACTTATTGTCTTCTTATCAGATGTCTGAAGAGGAACTCAAGCAAGAGCTTTCAGTTATGGGGATGACTTATGAGGATTTTAAGGATAGGTTCAGGACAGAGATTATCATAACAAAGCTTCTAAATGCGACAATTCTCGAAAATGCAGATGTGACTGATGAAGAGCTTGTTGCCTATTACAATGAAAACATTGAACAGTATGTGATTCCAGAGACACTCAATGCCAGCCATATCCTGATCTGCCATGACCAGAGCCAAAGCTGTGAGAGTAATTCAACTAAGGAAGAAGCACTTGCAAAGATTGAAGAGATCCAGGAAAGGATCAATAATGGAGAGGATTTTGGAGAGCTTGCATATGAACTTTCAGAAGGTCCTTCAAATGTTCAATACGGAAACCTTGGTCTTTTTGCAAAAGGACAGATGGTGCCTGAGTTTGAAGAGGCGGCATTTGCTCTTGATGTAGATGAGGTCTCAGATGTGGTAGAGACTGATTTTGGGTATCATCTAATTAAGGTGCATGAAAAAATACCTGAAGAGACAGTAGATTTCGAGATTATCAGACCACAGCTTGAGCAGACTCTTCTGGTAGAAAAACAGCAGGCACTTTATCAGGATTTCATATCCGGCGTGAAAAAAGATGCTGAGATAACAATATTTTATCAGCCTGTTCAAACTGAAGAACAGGCATGATTTTTTCTTTTTTTAATTAATTTTTCAGGTAAAATTTTATTTGCCAGGACAGACTTCAGCCAACTCGGGCACTTTTGCAGCATAGACCTTGTCAAAATGATTGCTGAAGTCCTGTGCAAGCTTTTTTGCTCTTTTTTCGTATTTATCGGGATTATGCCATGTGTTTTTTGGTTCCAGCATAAAAGCAGGAACATCAGGACAGCTGTCAGGGATTTCCAGATGAAACAGAGTATCAGTGTGATATCCGACATCCTGTAAAGTACCATTCAGGGCGGCGCTTATCATTGCTCTGGTGAGGTCAATATCTATCCTTTTTCCTTCACCAAAAGGTCCGCCTGTCCATCCGGTGTTTATTAAGAATACTTTTGAATCATATTTTTTTATATATTCTCCAAATAGATTTGCATACACATCAGGATTCCTTGGCATGAAAGGTTCGCCAAAAAACCTTGAAAAGACTGTCACAGGATCGACTATGCCCGTCTCTGTGCCCGCAAGTTTACTTGTATAACCCATCAGAAACCAAAGCATGGCTTGTTTTGTCGAGAGGTTTGACACTGGGGGAAGGACACCATTTGCATCAGCTGTCAAGAAGACAATGGTATTTGGATGTGTTCCGACAGGCGGCTCTTTGATGTTCTTCAGATAGGAAAGAGGATATGATGCTCTTGAATTAGGTGTGAGTCGGTCATCAAAAAGATCAAAGGTCCCATCAGGGAACATCATGGTATTTTCAATGATCGCTCCATGATTAGTATAGTCATCTTCATGAAAGACAGCGTTAAATATTTCTGGTTCTTTTTCTTTTTTCAGGTTTATGAGCTTTGCATAGCAGCCATTCTCAAAATTTGCTATTCCATTCTGATTCCAGCCGTGCTCATCATCACCCAAAAGAGCCCTGTCAGGATCTGCGGAAAGTGTAGTTTTGCCTGTACCGGAAAGGCCAAGGAAAAGGGCAGTTGTTTTGTCTTTCCCTTCATTTGCAGAACAATGGAGAGGCAGGATTCCTGCTTCCGGAAGCATATAGTTCATGACAGAGAACATAAGTTTTTTCGTGCTTCCACAGTATGCTGATCCATAGACTATCCCAATATTATGGTCCAGGTCTATGACAACGGCCATATTTGAAGTCTTGCCTTCTGCTGTCTTTCTGAGTCTTCCTTCATATCGGGAGCTGTCAAGTTTGTCGTATGGAAGAGAAATGAGAGTGAATGCTTTATTGTATAGTACGCTCTTTTCAATATCTTCAGGAACTGGTCTGAACATATTGTCAATAAAGAGCACATGAAGTGCTTTGTCTGAGATTGTCTTTACAGGCAATGCATATGAGACGTCTGCTCCAACAACTCTGTCAAGTACATATATTGTGCTCTTGTTTTTAAGAGAGGTTAATGCATCTTTTTTTATCAGTTCAAATGTCTCAGGATCAAGAGGGATATTGTTTGGTGAATCCCAGTCTATTGTTTCTTCGGATTCTTTTCTTTTGACAATATATGTGTCTTTTGGGGATCTTCCGGTTGATTCTTTTGATGTCCAGGTGGCAAGAGCTCCGCATTTTGATGGGAAGGCTTCATTATTTTTGACTGAAAGAATGATCATGTCTTTTCTTGTTGGATTTGATATAATTCCTTTGTGTTCATTTAACATTTCACTGATTTTCATTTCACATCCCTCTATATGCAAAAAAAATAAGAAAAAAATTAAAACTGGTCAGCAGTCACAATTGTTACTGCTGATTGCCCGTTGTCGACCTTTGAATCCATGGCAATCAAGAATTGCACTTTTATCTTTTCACATTCAGAGACAAGCATCTTTTCAATGACACCATCAAAAATGATTGCATATACTCCGGAACTGAGTGATTTTATGGTTGATTCAAGTTCTGTTACAGGGACCTTACCCAGTATATTCTGGCTTTCATCCAGTATGTAAGCACCTCTTGTGCCAATCAGCGTCTCAAGCATTTCAGAGAACTTTCCCTTTTCAGCATCAGTAAGTTCATTCTTTTTTTCAGAGGATTCTGAAGAACCTGGCTGTGATTTTGTTATTGGTCGCTGTGATGGCAGTGGTTTTCTTATCTTATTTTGTGGTCGCTGGTCCTTGCTGACAGGCCTTGGATGATTCATGGCTGCCTTGATTTTATCATTCCCCTTATTTGGTGCACTCTGAGTAAGTTCCAACTTGGCCTGTTCAGCTGCAATTTTCCCTCTTAATGCTTTATGGATCTCTTTTTTTGTCAGCTCTTCCACTTCTTTACCGGCAGGAGCCATACAGACAAAATCTATCTCTGTGAGTCCCATCAGTTCCTGGATAATGAGTTCTCCACCTCTGTCACCATCAACAAAGGCAGTCACAATCTTCTTGTCAGCCAATGTGACTATTTCAGGTGGGACAGATGTGCCATTTATTGCAATTGCATTCTTGAATCCATGCTTGAGAAGATTGAGTACGTCTGCTCTGCCTTCTACAACTATGATCTCATCAGAATCTTCAACATTAGGGCCTGCAGGAAGCCTTGCTTTGCCGAACTCAGTGATCTCCATGACTCTTACAGAATAGGCAACTTCATCAGAAAGTTCCTGTGAGTCAGGCATGACATTGTCCATAAGGTTTTTGAGAAGCTCTTTTGCTCTCTCAATTACATATCTTCTTTTTGATACTCTTACATCTTCTATCTTGCTGACTAGGATTTTTGCATTGCATGGCCCTATCCTCTGGATTATTTCTAATGCTGCGCCGACTATTGCTGTCTCTGCCTTGTCAAGTGAAGAAGGTATGACAATTGACCCTCTTGTTTTCCCTGATCTTGTCTCTGTCTCAACTTCAATCCTGCCAATCCTGCCAGACCTCTGTAATTCCCTCAGTTCAAGTTCGCTTCCAAGAAGTCCTTCTGTCTGGCCAAATATTGCTCCGATTACATCCGGCCTGTCCACAACACCTTCTATATTTATTGATGCGTGGATAATGTATTTTGCTGATACAGGGCTTATTTTTCCCATTTTAATCTTCCTCCTTGCCATTTATCATGGCGGATTTTTAGGTCTATTATTTCAATCTTAGAAAAAGTTCATCTAGCAGGTATCTGAAATCTGTCTGTAAGTGATGGATATGATCATTAGTGATGGCCTTTTTCTTTTTGTGATTGAAACGAATCCAGAACAAGCATACAAATTAGGCTTTATTTTGTCAATGCAAATTTTACTCTTACTTCGATGTACTGATGTTTTTTTGCGAATAATTAATGACGAAATGAAAGTTAAATGCTTGTTCTTTTTTTTGATTATGAAGGTATTGTTGCCCGCAACACTAACCCCCTGATTCATAGCTTGACTTTCGTCGTATGCTCCACAAGGTACTCTCGTGACGGGCTGTATTACATAAGAGTGTCTTACTGTTCATCGCACGAATCATGATTGATTCTTAGCTCATGAAAGGACCCATTTATGTAATCTATTGTAAGGGAAAATAAGGTTAATATTTAAGCTTTGCGGAACTCCCTGCTATGATAGACGGGAAAAGCAATGTTATGTCTTGCAGGTATTTCCGCACATCTGCTCCACCCAGTCAGGATCTACAATACCATTAAATTCATAGTGACCCATGTTTGCGGTGGTCTGGAGCCCGCAGCAATAATATTTTTCAGAGAGAAATGAGCACTCATTGAAGCAGACTCCTTCATTGACAAGGCAGCCATTGATTTTTCTGCAATAATTCCGCTGGCATGTGATTTTATCTGGATTTTCAGCGCACTCCAGAATCATGGCAGCAGAGACATCATCGTTCTTTCCGCCAATATCATTTATTCCTTCAGCACAATAGTTGATGAATGCATCACTGGGTGAGTATTTGCTGCATTTTTGTGCAGGTTGCACAGGTGTGGGAGATGATGTGAGAGGAGGGGTAGCTGCTGCTGCCAGGAGATTAGCTATTATGCATTTTTTTCCAGCGGGTACAGTAGGTAGGTTGTCGGGGTTAGTATAATAACCTTCAATTTTACATTTGCATGGAGTGCAGTCTCCATCTCTGCTGTTATCAAAATATGTATTTACTATATGACCACAACAATCATTAACTAGAAGTAGTCCTGGCGTATCTGAAGTTCGGTGTGGCTGATAACAATCAAGAACATATGAACCAGAACATTGGTAATCATTAGTTCCAATTTCAGGTAAGATTTGATTGAGTCTCTGATTTTCAACTTGGCTTGCAGTTATCATACTGATAAAATTTGATTCAGGCATTTTTTGGGGTACAGGCGTTGGTGTTGGACCTGGTGTTGCTGTCGCTCCGGGAGTTGGCTGTAAATCTGCGTCAGATGGACGTTTTACACCTGGCTTGCCGCCTGCTGCAATCAATGCTTCTGTCCACATGGTCTCTGCTTCTTCAGGAATCATGACTGGATAGACAGAATATTCTATCAAAGGAATAACAGAATTTGGTTTAACCAGATTGTTTTGATCAATCCATCCTTTCGGTGCGCCGCAGTCATAATCAGCAGTCGCCTTGGCAAAGAATTTTGGATTATCCGGAGTATACACATCATTAGCATTAGTACCTGGCTGAAGTGGGTTTAGTTCAAGAGAATAGCAATGGCATATGTTCTCGACATAGTTCGGATTGTTTCTGTACGCTTCTTGGTCTTCAATGCTTAGTTCACTAAGTGAATTGATGCCATTAGGTAAGAAGACAACCTCAGGGTCAAGGACGCACGGGAGCAGGACCGGCTGATACACCTTTGCGCTTGTGAAATGCGGGAAATTCCTGATAATCTCAGGTTCTTTGCTTGAGGAAATGGTTGTGAAGCTTTTGACCTGCATCCTGTGAAGATAAGAGTCCAACAATTCTTGTGTTATTTCATACTCTGTGTTTAATATTCCCAAAAGGAAAAATTTGCTTGCTGTGTTCAGAGCTGCGAGCCTCCCCTTATTAATTGAAAGAGCCGAAACAAGATCTTCATACTTTTCAATCAATGCATCCACTTCGTTGTATGCACTATAATATCTGTAAGCCTGGATTGGTGGTCTCATCCAATGCAGGTGAAACCATAAAGAGTTTATGAGTTCCTGATCAGGCAATTCTTCTTCATCAGCCCTGATTGTGTGGTATTCGACATTAAATTTTGTTGCATCAATTTTCCCATCTATTAAATCCAGTTTCTGGGGTGGGACAGAAAGATAGAATGATGCAGTCTTTGGATTGTCTAAAACCTCTGATGTCCTTTCTTGGATTTTAGTGCCCAAACTGCTTGAACCAGGAATTGGATTGTAGAATGCATTCAAAAAAATTTTTGTTGGTATTTTCTGGATGTCTTCCTTTTCCTGTTCAGTAAAATGCTCCCATACGTATTTGCCAGTTGGAGCATTGCTATCTATAATCAGTTCATATGGATATGCCCTTTCTGTTGTTCCTTCATTCCAAATACCTTCATACTCCTGCGATGAGATGATGTCAGTTCTGGAAAAGGCTTTTCTTCCTATACGGATTGCATCAGTATCAAATGAAAAGGGATATACTTTTGACTTGTCTTTGTCAAACTTCTCTATCAGTATTACTGTTACCTTTTTCAGTTCATTGTAGAACCAATTCTCAAGTTTATCTGGTTTTAGCCTGTTTTTGTATGTCTCCTGGAGAGCAATCTGTGTAAAATCAGTCATCTCTTGATTGACAGTGGCAGAGTTGCACAATGGGTCATCATAATCGCACTGCTTGACAAAACGGACATATATGTCTTTGTATTCATACTTATATTCCTGTTGGTCTGTTTCCTTTTCTTTTGGTATTTCTCTGACTATGTACTTCAACTTCTTCACGATGATGTCTCTTCCGAGAAGCGTATCTTTTCTGTAGTCATTTCCTTTTGTATAGGATGAGTAGACTTTTGGAATATTGTCTCTATAGCAGTCTGCATCATTATCGGAATTTTCACATTCCTCAGGTTGCACAACCCTCAGCACATCATACCTTGTCGAAGCGCACAGGTCAGTGAGACGCATCTCGCTCATCCTGTTAATCTTTTGTTCCTCATAATAATAATCCTTACAGTCTTCCTTTTCTTTAATGCAAATACAATCCTCATTAATGCAAAAAGGCTTTTCCTCTTCAAGATTTTCATAATAATTTTCACTTCCATAATATATTTGGTCACCTAAATGTAATTGTGCATGAGCTTGCCTCATATTATCCACGTTCCAGATAGAGTGTTTATTAAGGTGTGGCAGAAGCCAATTGCCATCCAATGGATAATCTCCATCTAAGAATGTTTTAACTTGTTCTAATAGATTTAAGTAGGTTGCTGTCATGACTTTTATGGTTTTTTTTATCACATTATCCTCTCTTTTTACCTCGAATGTCCAGGGAACCTCATTTTCATCATCATCAGTCAGATCAGGAAACTCTTTATTAAATGTGACAAAGCTCTTCAATTCATTTTTGTATTTTTCAGGATTATTTATCTCGCAGCCAAGCGGGCCGAGCACTACGCGTCCCTGGTCGTCAAATGCATCCAGTATGCCGTATGATTCTATTGCCAGAGGAGCATATCGGCTATTGTCCAGGTCACTTAGCTCAAGATCAGGGTCTTTTGGCTTATAGAAAATGGGCCAGGTATTGCCCGGTAGATTATTCAATACTCCTTCGCTCCCCGTATTGCCGAGCTGGTCGATCTTATGCACAGGGAACTGGTATTGCAGCACCCCTCCTGTCTTTTCCTTGTCAAAAGTGAGGATTATCCTGTTCTGCAGTGCATGATAATTGTCTTTGATATAGTCATTATTTTTTTCATAATTTGCCAGACTCAGTCTTCTTGAACCCATAAAATTATCAATCGGGTCAAGAAATATATCAATATTAATATCTCCTGTTAACCAAAAAATGACATCAGTCTGAATGGTCCACCAGCCGGTATTTGACCAATAGTCCTGAGGTACAAAGTCAACATTTATTGTAAAGTCATCATATCCATTTTCTCCAGAAGGATTTGACTTGTAGCAGCGGCTGGGATCTCTGTCTGCCCTATCAATCAAAACATTTATTTCCTTGCTGTCTATCTTGGTCACGGAATCCCTTACTTCTATATGTTCCGAATGGATTATATCATAATATTCATCACGATTTACAAAATCTGAATTTTTAATTTGTGTCCATACATCATCTATCAGTTTATCCCAAAAATTCGGATCTGATTCTTCGATTTCAATGTTATTATTATTTTCTAAGTCCTCTATATCACTCGTTCCACCTATCTGCTTATGTACTTTCAGGGTATTACGTTTCAGGATGTTTGCTTCAGGTAAGAAATCACAATACTTATAGTTAGGGATTACTGTCAGGACAATATATCCTGCCGGACCTCTTGCGGGTTCTTTATAAGGTATGTTCTGCAGCATCTCATTTGTCAGAGGGATAAATACATTTGCACTCCTTTTGTAAGTCTCCTTTTTACTAGTTAGCTGAGGGATAAAAAATTCAGGGTCATTTTCTTCATCTCTTATTATATTGAGGAATTCTTTTTCTACAAAATATCTGTTTTGTTTATCTGCATTAAGGTAATTTATGAGGTATTTTGTCTTATCATCATAATTGCTGTTGCCAAATACATCAACTCCATCTGTTGCATCATAGTCAAATGTGAGAGCCCTTGGATTCATTGTGTTCCTGACTTTGTAGATATTGTTTTCCTCATTCTTGATATCTGTGAATTCTAAGGGCAATTCGTTATCCAGTTCCTTAATATATGGCACAGAATTTGTATGGTCGCTGCCGAAATTCACCCTGGAATACGGATTTTCATCTCCATCTAATCGTGGCTCTGCATCGAGTTTTGCATCTCCAACCAGAAGAATATAGAAATCATTGATGCCATTGATTTCTTTTGGCATCAGCTCTTGTTCACTGATTGATTCACGTATGCTCTTTGCTTTATTGCTCTCTTCTATTCCAGTTATTCCGCCACCGCTGCATCCTGCAAAAGCGAACACGCTGACCAGCAATAACAGCATCATGATGATTCCAGAAATTTTCATTATGTTTTTCCCCTTTAATAGCGAATAAATTATCATTATTTAAATCAACAACATTATAAAAATTTATCTATGTTCAGAATTTCTTGTTTGATTTGATATTCTGTTTACACTTTTAGTATTTCTAGTGTTTTTCTTCTTCTTCTTGATGTGTTTTCTATGGAAAAACTCATACAAAACAAAGAAAGCAGGAAGACCTAAATACAAATTAAATCAAAAATTTGTAAGTAAGGTTGTTGACATCAGAAAAAGAGATGATTATGGAAGCTTGAAAATTCATTTCGTCCTTAAAAGAGATGGTTTTAGAGTTTCTCAACATATTATTCAACGGATTTTAGATGAACAAGGTCTGACAGATCCTTGTGAGAAACTTCAAGGTCAGAGAAAATATGTCAGGTTTCAATGGCCATTTAGCAATTACATGTAGCATTTAAAGATATTATCTCGACTTATATAAACTTTTCTTTCGCTCTTCCTATCACTCCCAACAATAATTTTTATAAATAGTTCTTGATTTTCATGTAAGTAGAATGAAGCCAACCAATAATCAGGTACCCAGACATATAGGCATTATCCTGGATGGCAACAGGAGATTTGCAGAGAGGCTTATGGCAAAGCCCTGGAAAGGACATGAATGGGGTACACAGAAGGTTGAAAAGCTTGTGGAGTGGTGCCATGACTTTGATATCAGGGAGCTTACATTATATTCCTTTTCTATCCAGAACTTCAACAGGCCAAAGGAAGAATTTGAGTATCTCATGAAATTATTTGCAGAAAGTTTTATGAAAGCAAATGATGATGAAAGGATACACAAGTATAAGATCAGGATAAACGTGATAGGAAGGCTATGGCTTTTTCCAAAAGAAATCCAGGATATGATGAAGGCAATCATGGAAAGGACAAAGGATTATACTGACCATATCATCAATTTTGCAATAGGATATGGGGGCAGAGAAGAAGTAATTGATGCCGTGAAAAAAATCGCACAGGAAGTGAAGGACGGAAAATTGGATATAGATGCAATAAATGAAGAGAGTTTTTCAAGAAACCTCTATATTGACAGCGATCCTGACCTCATCATCAGGACAGGCGGAGAAAACAGGACCTCAAATTTTCTTATCTGGCAGTCAAATTATTCTGAGTGGATATTCCTGGATAAGTTGTGGCCGGAATTTGACAGAGAAGATTTTGCCATGTGTATTGCAGAATATTCCAGCAGAAAGAGAAGGTTTGGAAAATAAATCTTACAGCATCTTTGTTAAATACTCAGAAAGAATACTTCCTTAAATTGTACCGGCAGAAACAAGCAGTACAGGTCCGAATTTCTGCTTCTGTGAGCTCCGGATTGTTTTGTATGTGTCCCCGTATTTCTGTTCATATTCATAGGCAATGTCCATGAATAATGTCTTTTTTTTCTTCACATCCACAACCTGGTAGCCTTTGAGCACAACAGTCTTTTTGAATGAATCTTTGATTGAGTCCATTTTTTCAGAGAAGAGAATTTCATTCATGAGAATCTGTTTGTCGTCGTAGATAGTGATTCCAGTAAGTTTCAGATCCTTTATTGCAGGATTTATGTCTTCAAGTCGGAATTCAGAAGTAACTTCACTTGATTCCACATTCAGTGGGTCATCATAAGTGATTTTTAAGTCTATATTAAAATATGATGTCTTGACTTCACGCACAGCTGTCTGAGTCAAAAGCTCAACACTGTCTTTCAGCTTTGATATGCATATGTCATCAACACAGCCCTTTTCAACATAATCATTCACATTACCTGTACATTTACCACAGTCTTTTGCACAGGTACATTCGTTTTCTCCAATGTCTTTTTCACATTCCTTATCTCCGCATGTGCATCCATCTATCTTATGATGCGCGCATGCGTAGCCGGTGTCTTTGTCGCAGAAATCCCTTGTGCAGTCATTGAAATCATTGCATGATTTTGGGCAGCGTGAGCAGGATGCAAGGACAAAGATAGAGGCAACTAGAAAGATAATAAAATAAAATTTAAATTTGTTGTTGCCATTATTCATTGTATATCAGATAATCCCTTTTTAGGCAACAGTGACAGTCATCTCTCCATAGGCAACTCTTGTTATTTCTGAACCGGCTATCTGAAATTGGCATGCGAGAAATGCCTTTGTCTTTTGGCCGGACGAGACCAGTGGAGCATTGCTTGAGGAAGCAAGGGTTTTTTCTCCATTTCCAATGTCTGTTTCAGCTGTTGATATTGAGTTCCAAGAAGTGTAATCATCTGGTTTTGTCCCTGTTCCTTCTTCCCAAAAAAAACAATCAAGAGCAGTGATAGGTTTTCCAGCACGATTTATTATCTCAATATCTAATCCTGCACTTGCCCCGCCTCGCCACTGGTAATCTCCACATTCAACTGTTCCGCCTTTGAACTTGCAGGCGTCAGGAAGATAGCTTCCCAGGTCGAGGACTCCGAAATATATCAATGCACCGATTGCAAGCATGACAATCAATATGGCTATGCCGTAGACCATCAAAGATTCCATGGCTACTTGTGATTTTTTAGAACTCTTTAGTTTCATGATGATTACCTCTTTTTGTTTTACTGAATCAATATTAAATGAAATTAACAATACAACTATTTAAAATTTTCTAATCTGTAAAAAAACAATAGTTTATTAATTTTATCCTGGTTTATATCTTTTATGGCAAAAATAATTGTGGTATCAGGCACTCCAGGCACCGGAAAGACATCTTTTTCAAAGATGATTTCAGATAATTTTGGGTATAAATACATTGATGTGAACACTATCATCAGGAAATATCATCTGAGTGAAGGATATGATAAGAAAAGGGACTGCCAGATTGTTGATGCAGACAGGCTAATGCTTTTTCTGCGAGATGAAATATTAAGATTCAAAAAATTGAAAAATTCTAAATACACTGGGCTTGTCATTGACTCACATCTTTCCCATAATCTTTCCCCTATTTATGTTGATTTGTGCTTCATTACAAAATGCAGTCTTCCTACACTGAAAAAACGTCTTTCAGCCAGGGGATATTCAGAAGAAAAAATAAGAGAGAACCTGGATTCAGAGATATTTGATATCTGCAGGGTTGAAGCTGCTGAAAATGGACACAAAGTAGAGATAGTTGAGACTGAGTTTGAAAAAGAGACCAGGAAACATCTATCCAAAATTGGGCTATTGCATTGATCAGGAACCGCAGCCCGGACAACAACCGCCGGAATCACAAAGCCTGTTCTTTGATCCAGGCATGCCGGAAGATTTTGAGGCTGAGGAAAGAGCCAGATTAAAAATCTCAGAAAAATCTTTTGATTTGCATTTTGGACAGACGAGCATGTTTTTCTTGTCCATTTTTTTCTCAAAGCTGCAGAATATTTCTTCAATATTGTTGCAACTGCTGCATTTGAATTTATAGATTGGCATTTCTAAAGGTCTTAAATAACATTGATTATTTGCAGTCCGAATATATGGAGAATCATTACCAGAAGAACGACGATTACAGCCAGTACGATGATATGGCCGGGATTGAATTCTATCTTTGACTTATAATCTTCAAAATATCTTGTTATTCCTGCACCGCTTGAAGGCAGATTTACTTTGTTGCTTCTTGCCATAATTCATTGAAAATTGAATCTGTTTAAAAAAGTTATGCCTCTTTTGCCTCTTTGACAGTGCATTGCTTGGTTTTTTAAACCCTTCTGATGTTATTCTTATATGGCAAAAAGACTTATTGCAGCTATGACAACCAGATATATGAAGGTAGACATAACAGTGAATATGCCGGAAAATTCTTCGTCAAACTTATATTTTATTGAGAGTGAAATATTTGCGACTGCCGGAGGTGTTGTGGCGAGTATAAGAAGGACTATGGTGAAAAGCATATCCATGCCGGAAAGTATTGAACCTGCAACCAGGATGAGGGGGAACACCAGAAATTTGAATAATGCTCCGAACATGTATGGTCTTAAATCTTTTACTTTCTTAAGGATTCTGTAGTTGAATGATAGGCCGCATATGAATACAGCTATGTATACAGTTAAATGAGATATTGTCTTTATCAGTTCAGGTACAGCAAAATCAATCCTGGAGAGAAGAAATGCTGCAATAGATGTATAGATGCCGGGTGATTTCAAAAACTCAAAGAACGCCCCTTTTTTTCCGGAAGTGAAGTAATTGGCAAGGAATACTGCCAATGTAAAATAGATTAGGTTTATTGAAAGTACATAAATTGACGCATAGCCAAGTGATTTTTCTCCAATCAATAGTGTCAGGACAGGGATTCCTATGAAGCCAATATTACCGAACGATGAATTCAGGAAGACAGCAGCTTTTGTCTTTCCTGAAAATTTAAGTTTTTTCACGATGATGAAGGCGATGATAAAGAGCAGTGCATTTGCAATGAGTGAAAAGATGACAATCTTTTTCAGGTCGATATTTTTGGCCTCGAGCAGCAGCACAAAAAGGAAGATGGGAAAGCCGATATAGATTAGGTAGTTGTTCAGAATTTTCTTCAGTAGCTGCTTATTATTTAGGGTGATTGCAGTGATTAATCCAAGGATGAAACTGATCAATAATATATATGCCATTTCTCTTTCTGGAACAGGAGAGAATTTAATAAGTTTACTGAGATGCAATCAAATACTATTTCTTAGTGGTAAAATATAGAAATGTTTAAATATAAGAATCAAATTTTAAAAATAAAATGGTAGCTAAATTGGTAAATCCAAAACAGACATTGGACAATCTGATTGAACAGAAGAATTTTTTCAATATCTTTTCTGAG